>CANRAC010000067.1 GCA_947628495.1 uncultured Bacilli bacterium | reverse complement strand
AAAAAATTTATTTACTCCTCTAGTTCTCGGCATTTCTTCTATATTATATAAATAAAAAAGAAAAATAGCAAATATAATTTTGCAATTTTCCCTAATTCTTTAATTTAATTTTGTTCTAGATTTTGAACTAATTGTTTAACTTTAACATCACCAATTTGCAAAGTTGTCGTTTTCACAACAGGATCATCATCCCAAAAATAACTACTGCCAATGCCGTGACTTTCTTTTAAGGTTGATGAGGTTAAATCTATATCTAATGAACTTTTATAAGGTCCAAACACTTTACCAAATATTTCTTCAAAACCATTACTTAATAACTTATAATTAGCCTTAGCTAAATAACTACCACTACCATTACTAATTTTCAAATTATTATCTTGTTGATATAAAATTGCTATTCTTTTAGAAATATCTTTATAAAAATTTAATAACTCTTGTTTGACTGATTTAAGTCCGATAATTTCCGCTAAATCTAATTCAAATAAATATTTATTGATATCTTTACATTGTTCTGGCCACTCATGTTTTTCAATTAGGTCTTTTATATGACTTGTCCAAATAATATCAATTATTCCAGCAGCAAAATATTTACCTACCATTAAAGAAGAATCAGTAATATCAGCAGTTTCATCAATTTTTCTTTTAGGTTGACTTTCTAAATACTCTCCTATAATATTTCTGATTTTATAAGCTGTTCCTTTATAATCAGCAAACTGGCTCATCCCTTCATCCATAAAATAAGTATTTATAACACTTGTATCATAACAACTTAATCTATAATTCGCGGCCATTTTATAATCGTTATCTTCATTACTATAAGAAATATTCATGTGTGGGTCAGTTGGGTTCCAATCAAGCTGGGTTTTACGTTCCATAAATCTTTTAAATAATAGAGCTTTATCTTCTAAAACATCTAATACTTCCATTTTAGTTTGAAAATATTTTAAAAAGTCCATAAACTCATTTGCTAAATATTGCGGCTCATAACCATGATTTACTTTATAAATCATATACTCAACAATTAAGTCATCTACAGTTAAATTATGTTGTAAATTAACCATTTTATCACTTCCTTAATTGTTTATTATACAGTACTTAACTATAATTTAAAAGAATTTCTAAACAAATTTCATAAAGACCGCATGTCTTAAATTATTACTGGCTGTTATTTCTTTAAATCTAATCGTCGCTTTCAATTGGGGCTTTAGCCAAATAATATTTTTTAAAGGAAACATCTCGGTTTTACTTTGATTAGTCTTAGCATATTTTCTAATAAATTCTTGATCTAAAACATTTGGTAAATTAACTTCTCCATAGGAAACATAGCGTCCGTTTTGGTTTTTTCCCACGACTATTGTTTTAATTTCATTATCTACTATTTTATAGCCAAAGACTAAAAAATCATATTCTTTTAAAGCCTTAAATTTCACCCACAAATCCGTTCTTTTACCTATGACATATGGACTATCTATTCTTTTAGCTACTACTCCTTCTAAGCCTTGCTTTTTTATTTGATTAAATAATTTCTTTCCATCTTTAGCAATATATTTGGAAATAATTAAATTATCATTTTCTTTTATATATTTTTGTAAATATTCTTTCCTTTTTAAAAGAGGTAATTCTGTTAAGTCTTTATTATCGTAATATAAAATATCAAAAGCCACATAAAGAACGGGATTATTTTGCATTTCTTGCTTAATTTTTTCTTTAATTTTCATTCGACCTCTTTTTTGCATTTTAAAAAAATCAGGCCCATTTTCACCCATTACAATAAGTTCCCCATCTAAAATACATTTTTTCTTACTACATTTATAAAGATTAGCTAATTCCGGATATAGATTAGTAACATCATTATTATTGCGACTTTTGATTGTTATTTTATTATTATCTAAATATATAATTGCTCGATAACCATCAAATTTCATTTCATAGATATGACTCTCACTATCAAAAGGTTTAGTCTGTTTTAAAAGCATAGGTAAAATATTTTTTTTAGCAAAAATATCCATTATTTACCCTTAGTCTTTTTAGTCGCTTTAATACTTTCAGTCAAAGCATCCATTAAATTACTAATCTTTTTACTTTGAACTTCTTTTGGCTTACTAACCCTTTTTCCCGCTATCTTTTTATTAATAGCATCTTGCAATCTTTCTTTATAGTTATCCTTATAATCAGCAGGATTAAATTTTCCACTCATGTTATCTATCAATTGCTCAGCCATCGTTAATTCTTCTTTAGTGAATTTGTCGGTAATCTTTTCCTGATCCACTTCTTTAATTTCATCATCAAAAAATAAGGTATTTAAAAATAACTGGCCGTTTTTACTTCGCACTATAACTAAAGCCTCTTTTTGACCAATTACTGTCTTAGCCACACCAACTTTTCTTTTATTTTCCATAGCCTGGGCTAAAAGATGAAAGGCATGTTCAGCTCCTTGGGGATTTATAAGATAAGGTCGATCGTAATAAAGAGGATCAATACTTTCAATATCCACAAATTTTTCAATGGTAATACTCTTGTCTTTTTTAGTTTTTAGTTTTTCAAAATCTTTATCTTCCAAAACAGCATATTTTTCAGGAGCATATTCATAACCTTTTACAATATCTTTCGCTAATATTTCCTTATCTTCATTAGCCTCAGAAACCTTTTTGTATTTAATTCGACTTAAAGTATTTTTATCAAGTAAATGAAAATTGATATCATTATTTTTAAGTAGCGATGCATAATTAATAGGAATATAAACCATTCCAAAATTAATTGAACTTTTATTTAAAGGCATTTTTATCACCTTTAATATTTTGGCCTTTTTTAGAAAAAAATATAACTCCAAGGTTATATCTTCTATACTTTTTGCTCTTCGACTTTTTTTCTTAAACTATCTAATATAGCGACCATGGCCCAAGTATCTTGTTTACAATAATCAATTAAAGCTTGATATTTAAGTTGAAATTCTTCTTTACTCATATAAGGATATGAGGCATATTCAATAATGGCCATTGTGCCATTTCGAACTTCTAAATCGTCATATTTTAAATCAGTAAAAACTGGTAATGTTTTTTTGATGGAAAATGAGCCACTCATTCTTTTATCGTAAAAGTTCATTTTTTTGGCTTCTTCTTCACTATAGCCTAACTCCTTATAAATTTTACTGTTCGTATCTAAAAGCCATAACAAGTCAAAGCCTCGTTGATAAAGTTGCATTAGCGGTTTTTTATATTCGGGAAAAATATTAGCTAGTTCTTTTATGCGTCCTTTTTCAAAGGAAACATTTTGAGCAAATAAAGTACCTTTATTGGGATCCATATATTTAAGCATAGCTTTAATCATATCTTCTCGACAATCCGTATGATCCTTAGCTAAAAAAACATAATTATCTTGATTTTTATCACATACTCCTGGAGATTTCTCAATATGTAAACTAAATTCAAATGGAGATTGGATATAAGGAGTTTCCCCTTTAAAACGAGGAATTGGACAAGGAAAAGTTTCAAAATCAAGATGATAAATAGGATATTCAATTTGTTTTAGCATAACCTTAATCTTTTCTTTATCAATATATTGTTCATCTTTTAATAAAGAATTTCTTTGAATATGATGATTTTCTGATTTTATCCAACTTTCCGGAATATCTAACATATTAAGATAACCTTCATTGATTAAATTTAATCCTTTATGAGTATTACCCATTTCATCTTTAAAACCAAAACCATTGCGTTTATAAGCTAAAGAAGAATTTTTGGCGGGAATAATCTTGCCACAAATTTGATTAAAATATTTACATTGCGTTTGTTTTTTATATTCACATCCTGAACTTAATGGACAACTAGCGGCATCCATATTAGCAATATAACTTTCTAATTTTTCCTTATCTTGAAGAACATATGCTTGTAACTCTTTTGTTACTTTTGTTAAATCAATTAAATTGACTATTTCATTTCCGTTTTCATCAGGATGAAAAACTTGAACTCCATCTTGATAAGTACCATCAAAAACATATTCGTGATTTAAGACTCCCAAATAATAATGAATATTATCTAATTTCGCCGCATTGTTACTTTGTTTATACTCACCCTCAATTATAAATCTTTGTACGGCTAAATCATAAATGTATTTTCCCACTCCATAACGATCAAACAATTTAGCTTTTTGTTTTTCATAATTTTTAAGGGGCATTTCGGCCAAAATATTATAATCTTTTATTTCATCTTTTAAATATAAAATGTTATTTTTCTTTAAAAAAATCGAATATTTATCTTTTTTAGGATGATTAGATTGCAAAGACATAAATTTATTAGTTGTCGTTGCTTTAACTTCAATTATATTAATATTATTTTGATCTTCATTATAGACATCGACATAACAAAGATACTTAATGCCCTTATCATTAAAATCAAAACACTCTTGCGTAAAATTATCTTCGGAATAAACGGTTTTTCCCGGAAAATGCTGTTCTACATATGCACCCACTAATTCTTCAATCTTTTTATAATAAGGCATCATTACTTCTAAGTAACGATTTTCTTTATCAATTAAATCACTTTCATGACCTTCTTCATCTGCTTCATACATCCCCGCCACTAATTCTTGTAATTTGTCACTGTATTCTTCTTTTTGATATTCAGCCAACTCGACATCAGCCATTAATTTTTCTTGATGGATTTCTTCTAAAGCAACGTAACGAGGACAACGTGTATAATTAATAAAATTAGTTTTTGTAATAGCCATAATTAATTTACCTTTCTAAAAAAAGACTAATAACTAGTCTTGAAATTTAGCTTTTATCTTATTATTTTTTTCATCATAAGTAAGTTTGACCTTTTTGGCATTTAAAGTTTCCGTTTTATCGCGAGGGTCATAGATATTATTTGAGTCATCATCTGGATCGAGAAAATGCTCATTTATTAAATGATCTACGGTAACTGTCGTAGGTTTAGCTTTAATTTCCTCTATTTTGGTATTACCATAAGCTTCGGCTTGCAGTTCAATATATTTTACTTCTAAATTATATACTTCTTCTTTATTATCACTTAAAGCATAAGACACTTTTGAAATTGTAAAAAAGGTTAAAACTCCAAAAACAACAATAACAATTAATAGATCAATTGCTGTATAACCATTTTTCTTTTTCATAACTTATCACTCCACTTTAATTATAGCGCACTTTCTTTTCATTTAGCAACCGGAATATTTTACCTTTGCTTCGTTAATGATGTTTTTGTCTTTCATTTTTTGAGCATTATAATATTCATAATCTTCTATTTGATAGTTATATAATCTTAAATCTTTAACTAAAGTCGCTATTTTAATATCACTTTCTAATTTTTGACAGTCTCTATCTAAATCGGTATTTAAAATATATAAGTAACTACTATTTTCTTTTTCACAAACTGTCAGTAGTACTCTATAATTTTTATTATTCATTCTTAAAGGAGCCACAAAATGATGAAACTTATCTTTTTTATCTTTATTTTTCAACATTTTAAAAGTATCCACATA
>CANRAC010000066.1 GCA_947628495.1 uncultured Bacilli bacterium | reverse complement strand
CCCTTAGCTCAATTGGATAGAGCGCTAGACTACGGATCTAGAGGTTAGGGGTTCGACTCCCTTAGGGCGCACCATTTATCGAGAAGTAGCACAGCTTGGTAGTGCACTTGGTTTGGGACCAAGGGGTCGCAGGTTCGAATCCTGTCTTCTCGACCATTTAGATTATAAAGCTATCTTTTTGATAGTTTTTTTCTTTTAGAAAAATTAACTTATATGAATATTATTACTTCTCCCTGTTAGCCATTCCATAGAAATATTATATGTTTTACATATAGTATAAATTGTCATCGAGTTTATTAAATATTTTCCTGTTTCATAGGAACTATATGTTGCTTGAGAAAAATTACACTCGTTAGCTAAAGCTTGTTGAGATAAATTTAACTTGCCTCTTAACTCCTTCAATTTTTTACCAATCTGCTTTTTATCGGCTTTTATCGGAATTTTGTATTTAATATTTTTTCTTGTAAAACCACAGACGAAATCTAATGAGTAATTATATAAATTACAAAACTTTATCAATTTATTAAAAGGCATAGTATCATGGGCATTTTCCCAGCCTGAAACTGTGTTTTTACTGACACCAAATACATAACCTAATTCTGTTTGAGTCATTTCTAATTCTTCTCTACAATATTTTAAATTATTATTTAACATAAATCTCACCATTAATAATTTTCACATTATGCAAATAATTATTAGCAAAAGTGTGGGTCTATTACTAAAAATGTGATATAATTTTTAAGAAAATTAAAATATTTGGTATAAGAGGTAATTAGCATGAAATCAAATAATAAAAAATTTAAAAAACTAATAGAACTGCGCAAGAAAAAGGGTTATACTTGCAAAAATATGGGGGAAATGTTGAATTTATGTCCTACACATTATTGGCAAATTGAAAATGGAAAAAGAGGACTATATTATGCAATGGCTAAAAAAATTGCTAATATATTTAATTTAACACCAGACGAGATATTTTATGATGAAATTAATTAAAGTTATTAATAGGACTATGATGTGTTATGAAAGAATTTGAATTTAATATTTAAAAAGTTGCTAAAAAAATAGGTATATAAAAAATAATCAAGGCCATAATATTAATGTCATATAAATATTATTTATATGACACCAAATACCAAAATCCTATCATATTAATTTATGATAGGATTTATTTTGATTTTTTTTAGATATTTATATATACTAATATAGTGAGGAAAAAATGGATATATTTAATACTTTAAACAATTATATAGATATAATACTTGATAGTCTAGGAGTATATGGTCCTATCTTAGGTTGCGTTTTAATATGCTTTGAATCCATTTTACCTTTTTTGCCCTTATCAGCTTTTATTACTTTAAACTTTTTGGCATTTGGAAATGTTTTAGGTTTTATTATATCTTGGGTATTTACGATTATTGGTTGTATGTTATCATTTACTTTATTTCGTAAAAAAATAAAAAAATGGTTTGATAAAAAAAGAAAACAGAAGAAAAAATTAGATAAAATTATGAAAAGTTTAGAAAAAATTAATTTTTCTCAGTTAGTAATAATTTTAGCAATCCCTTTTACTCCCGCCTTTTTGGTCAATATTGCTGCAGGACTGACAAAAATGAGTTATAAAAGGTATCTTTTTGCTTTAATTATTGGTAAAATATTCTTAGTATACTTTTGGGGATACATCGGTGTATCTTTAATTGAAAGTTTTAAAAATCCCATTATATTTATTAGGGTAGGTATACTATTATTAATAGCTTATATAATAAGTAAAATTATTAATCACAAATTTAAATTAGATTAGAGGTAATTATGGAGTACGTAGTAATAGGTCTTTTAGTTGTTCTTATTATTTTAGTAATCATTTTAATAATTAAATCGAGCGGATCTAATTCAATGGTTGCCAAAATGGGTAAGTTGGAAACCGGAATTGTTAAAGAAATTGGCGATTTTAAACTTGATTTTTCTGATTATATTCACAAAGATTTTGAAAAATTAAATGAAAAAATAGAACATAAACTTTTGATGATTAATGAAAAAGTAAATGAAAGAATTGACCAAAATTTTGAAAAGACTAATAAAACATTTAACAATATTTTAGAAAGAATTTCGAAAATTGATGAAGCTCAAAAGAAAATTGATGGTTTATCAACAGAGATTATAAGTTTACAAAGTGTTTTAACTGATAAAAAAACTAGAGGTATTTTTGGTGAAGTTAATTTAAATTATATTTTAAGTAGTGTTTTTGGTGAAAAAAATGACAGAATATATAAAGTGCAGTATAAGCTTAATAATGGGTATATTGCCGATGCTGTAGTTTTTGCTCCCAGTCCTTTAGGAACAATAGCCATAGATTCAAAGTTTCCTTTAGAAAATTATCAGAAAATGACAGACAGAACTCTTTCTAAAGAAGAACGAGCTACAGCGGAGAAATTATTTAAAAGCGATGTTAAAAAACATATCGACGCTATTAGTTCAAAATACATTTTGTTGGGGCAAACAACCGAAGAAGCAATTATGTTTTTACCAGCCGAGGCTATATTTGCCGAAATTAATGCATATCATCCCGATTTATTAAATTATGCTTATAGTAAAAAAGTATGGATAACTTCTCCAACTACTTTAATGAGTACGATGACAATAATTCAAATGATTTTAAAAAATATGGAACGAGATAAATATGCGAAAGTAATTCATGAAGAGTTGAATAAACTAGGAATTGAGTTTGATAAATATAAACAGAGATGGGATAAATTAGCAAGAAGCATTGATACGGTGACCAAGGATGTTAAAGATATTCATATAACGACAGAAAAAATTACCAAAAGATTTGATTCTATTAGTAGTGTCAATCTTGATACTCCTAAAATTGCTAATAAAGAAGAGAATAATTAGAGGTGTGTAGTATGGAAAAAAGTAAAAAAAGAGGTTTTCGGGGCTTATTAATTAGTTTGATTTTATTTCCAGCCGTAACAGTTTTAGTTATAATTGGCTTTAACTCCAATTATTTGATTAAACGCTTAGCCCATTATATTCTCTTTGTTTCTGATTCTTTGCTCTTAGTGGGTCTAATTTTGAGTATCGTAATCTATCTTCAAAATCGCAAAGCAGTCACTAAGAAATTAAAACTATGGTTGAAGATTACTTTAACAACTTTATATGTCCTTTATATTGGCGGCTGTATGACATTTGTTTTCTTGTTATATGGTCCTTATGATAAATTTCGGACATGGTTAGTCACTACGGCCATGCAAACAATGAATCACCAATATTATTGTAAATGGTTTTATAATGACGATCAAATAGCTAAAATAATGGATAATAATAAAGTCATTGAAAGTGGTGAAAGTACGGACGCTTCAATGGTTACTAAAAAAAGAGCGACCACTTTTAAAGATAAATATGATAAAGAAATATTAGATGTTGATATTAATTTACCTTATAAAATCATTGAATTAGATGTTAATGGAGTTAAAGGATATTTAGCAGCAATATATGATCCTTCCAAAGTAAAATTGGCTGTTACTTCTAAATTAGGAAGAAGTGGACAATATGTGACCCAAATGGCAGCTGATCATGATGCTTTATTAGGAATTAATGCCGGTGGTTTTTACGATCCCAATTATAGTAGTTCAGGCGGAATGCCAACAAGCATTACGATTTCCGATGGTAAGATAGTAACTAATAATACTTATAGTAGTTATAACCAAGGTGGCGGTATCATTGGGTTTACTAATGACGATGTTCTTGTTTTACTTAAAAATACGACTGCTCAACAAGCCTTAAATAAGGGTGTCAGAGACGCGGTTTCTTGGGGACCTTTCTTAATCGTTAATGGTAAATCTTCCTTTGTTCGTGGTAATGGCGGTTGGGGATATGCGGCTCGAAGTGCCATTGGCCAAAGAGAAGATGGTATAGTGTTGCTCCTTGTTATTAGTTCTAATCCAACGCGAACTAAAGGAGCGGATATGGTTGATTTAGTGGAAATTATGGAACGATATCATGCGATAAATGCAGCCAATTTAGATGGTGGTACTTCCACCGTTATGGTTTTACCTAAAAAAGTGGCGCAAAAAGAATATGACTCGCCATGTAGTGATTATGGCAGTGAAAAATTTTGCTGGATAAATACCCCATATGATTCAACCGGTGCTAAAAGAACAAGACCGATCGCGGATGCTTGGATAGTTGAAAAATAATGTTAATCAAAAAACGTTTGTCAAATTAAGGCAAACGTTTTTATCTAAAATAGATTAAAGTAAATAATCCCATTAATAAACAATAAATTGAAAATTTCCATAATTTACCATTTTTAACTAATTTAGCTAGCCACTTATAAGCAAAATAGGTAACGATTAAAGAACACATAAAACCTGCTAAATAAGGAAGGAATACCATTCCTAATTGATTATCTTTTAAAATATCAATGGCTCCTAGACCAAAGGTGGCAATACTAACCGGAAAATATAAAATAAATGTATATTTTAAAGCGGTTTCTCTTTTAAAGTTACGAAGCAAACAACCTACTAAAACAGTACCACTACGAGAAATACCCGGGAATATAGCGACCGCCTGTAAAAGACCAATTAAAATGGCATCTTTATAAGTAATATCATTATCTTCTTTTGTTCCTTTTATATTTCTGATTAAAAATAAAGCCAAAGCGGTGATTAAAAAGGCTAAGCCAACAATCTTCGGTGTAGATAATACATTTTCGATTTTATCTTTAAATAATAAGCCTATAATGCCAGTAGGAATGGTACTAACTACTATTAACATACAATATTTAAAGGCATTTTTATAGGTCTTTTTTTTATCTTCTTTACCAAATAAATAACCAAAGAATCCTTTTATTAAATTAATTATATCTTGGCGAAAGATAAATAAAATAGCTAAGAATGAAGCAAAATTGACGATTATTTCAAAATTTAAATCATTAAACATATTAGTATTAAATAGGTTTCTAAAAACTAGCAAATGTCCACTTGAAGAAATAGGCAACGGTTCCGTTATTCCTTGAATAATACCTAAAATTATATATTTGAATATTTCCATTCATATCACCTAGTATTAATTATATAATAAAAAATAATTTTAAGAAATAAAATTATAATGGTGAAAGGCAATGTGGCGAATTTTATGCTTTCTTTTAGGAATATTTTTATGTGCTTTAGGATTATCATATGCAATTTTATACCTAAATTTAATTACTATGGGGTATACTTTTTTAGAATATGTTAAATTTATAATTAGGAGATTAGAATGTAACTGTTTCCTTTTGGGAATGTTTTGCATATATTTATCAGTAAAAAGGTGGGGAAAAAATGAACTTTTTTTACGACATATTAATCAATCTAAATGATAATAGAGCCTTCATGTTTTATGAATGGAGTAAACAAGATAATGTAATCCATTTAAAAAAAACACCGATATTTAAAATTAATACTAAGGATTTAAAAGTTTTTATAAATTATAATATTAAAGTGGATAAAGAATTTTTGGATTTGATTTATAATAAAACTGAAAGTTATGATCAGAATAATAAATATAT
>CANRAC010000065.1 GCA_947628495.1 uncultured Bacilli bacterium | reverse complement strand
TTCCCAACGAGCATAGATACCACAAGGTAAAATCAAATTACTATTTGCCATTTTTATTCCTAACTCATCACTAGAAACATAACCAGGAATCTTTTTATTAATTGTTTTAATTAAAATATTTTCTAATACTGTTTTAGATAGTCCTGTCGTATAAGAATTAATTAAAAACAAGATACCATCTTCACTAAATATTTCCTGACATAAACTTACTAAATTAAATAAATCATGTTCAATAGACCAAACTTCTTTATTGGCACCGCGGCCAAAAGAAGGAGGATCCATTAAAATTATGTCATATTGATGACCTCTTCTAATTTCTCTTTTAACAAATTTGACTACATCATCGACCAGAAAACGAATTGGTTTATCTTCTAAATGAGAAGATTTAACATTTTCTTTAGCCCATTCCACCATGCCTTTGGAAGAATCCACATGAACAACTTCTGCTCCTGCCTTTAAAGCAGCAATACTTGCGGCCCCAGTATAAGCAAATAAATTTAAAACTTTAATAGGCCTATTAGCTTGTTTTATTTTTTGCATAATTAAGTTCCAATTATAAGCTTGTTCGGGAAATAAACCAGTATGTTTAAAACCCATTAATTTTAAATTAAAGGTCAAATCATGATAATGAATTTGCCAAGATGAATTTAAAGATTTATTTTTTATGTCCCATGATCCTCCCCCTTTATTACTGCGATGATAAATAGCATCTATTTTAATATCAGGTTCGGTATCTTCCCATATAATTTGCGGGTCTGGTCTTTTTAAAATAACATCATGCCAAATTTCCGTTTTCATTCCGTTATTCATACCAATTATTTGATATTCTTGAAAATCATCTACCACTTTCATAATCTCACCTCTTCCATAATATCATGAATATTTTAAACTATATAGAAAAAATTGATGTATTACACCAATTTTTATAACTTAAAATCATCAATAAAATCATCAATAGTTAATTCGTGAGGTTCCAAATTTAGTTCTTCTTCATTATCCTTTTCTTCATTATTTACCTTTTTCTTGTCTTTTATAAAAGATATTAAATCAGCAACTTTAAAGGCCGAATCAATATTATATTTACTAATAGCTGAGCCTGTAGAATTTAAATCCATAATAGGAATATCACTATTTTTTAATATTTTAATTTCACTATCCGACTTAATACCGATATCTTCTTTCGAATTTGTCGCAATAGCATAACAAATCTCATAATTTACTGTTTTCGGTCTTTTCATTAAAGTACTTCCTCTTTTAGCTCGACTAGCTAGAGTTAACTCCTCATTTTTTACTCTTTTAGCAGTTTTGTTATTAGTGAAAATATCTATATATTGGATATTATTATCAAGTGCAGAACCATTAATTACCCAATCATCATCTTTTAAATTAATACCTTTAACACCACTAGCTTTTACACCAACAAGTGGCACTTCATTAATATTAAATTTCAAATAGTACCCATTTTTAGTCGTAATTAAGACATTTTCTTGAGCTGGACTGATACTTACCAATTCATCATCTTCTTTAAGCTTAATAGCTGTAAGTGGTTTAGAGTATCTAGACACTTCAAAATCTTGAACTTTAGTTTTTTTAATTTGCCCATTTTTAGTAAATAAAACAATTTCGTCCTCTTTATTATCGACAACATAGGAACCAATAATTTTTTCTTCTTGTTCCATCGGAATCACATTATTAATATGTTTACCTAGTTCTTTCCATTTTGCATCCACTATGGCATGAACGGGAATGTATAAATATCTTCCTAAATTAGTAAACAATAGTAAGGTATCTAAAGTGGTCACTTCATATAAGCCTGTAACATAATCACCCGGTTTCAAAGTGGTTTCTTCATTGTTACGAGAAGCATATGATTTTAAATTGACTTTTTTTACATATCCTTCATTAGTAACTACTACTACAACATTGTATTCGGGAATCATTGTTTTAGCATCAAGTTTGATTTCTTCGATCTCTGCCACAATATCGGTTTTACGTGGTTTACTATATTCCTTTTTAATTTTCTTAAGTTCATCAATAATTACTTTATGTAACATTTCTTCACTATCTAAAATACTCTGTAAGAAAGCAATAACTTTTTGTAAATTTTCTAATTCTTTTTCTAATTCTAAAACATCAAGGTTAGTTAAACGATATAATTGTAAATCTAATATGGCAGTGGCTTGTTGTTCGGAAAAAGCAAATTCATTGATTAAATTCACTTTAGCATCAGCTTTATTTTTACTTGCTCTAATCACTCTAATAACATCATCTAAAATTGCTAAAGCTTTGACAAGACCTTCGGTAATATGTAATTTTCGTGAGGCAAATTCATAATCAAATTTAGTTCTTCTAGTGACAACTTCTTCTTGGTGAGCGATATAAGCTTTAAGAATAGGAATAATTCCTAGTTGCTTAGGTCTTTTATCAACAATAGCTACCATGTTAAAAGAATAAGAAATTTGTAAATCCGTATTTTTTAGAAGATAATTAGTAATATTTTGTTTATCAGCTCCGGTTTTTAAATCGATAACAATTCTTAGACCTTCTTTATCTGATTCATCGCGCACTTCCGCAATTCCATCGATTTTTTTATCTATTCTTATTTCATTGATTTTTCGAACTAATAAAGCTTTATTTACTTCAAAAGGAATCTCACTAATAACAATTTGATCTTTGCCTTTAGTTTTTTCAAATGTATAACGACTGCGAACAATTATTTTGCCCTTACCATTTGTATAAGCACTTAATAAACCATTTTCACCATAAATGATACCGCCGGTAGGAAAGTCAGGGCCTTTAACAATTTGCATTATTTCCCCTAACTTAGTATCCGGTTTTTGAATTAATTTAATAGTAGCATCAATTAATTCGCCTAAATTATGAGGCGGAATATTAGTGGCATACCCAGCCGAAATCCCCGTTGCACCATTTAATAATAAATTAGGGAAACGGCAAGGCATAACAGTTGGTTCTTCGCGGGAATCATCAAAAGTTTTCGCCATCTCCACTGTATCTTTTTCAATATCTCGTAACATTTCGTTACTGATTTTCGATAGTTTAGCTTCGGTATAACGGTAAGCAGCAGGGGGATCCCCATCTATTGAACCATTATTACCTTGAAATTCAATATAGACATTACTCTGTTTCCAATCTTGGCTCATGCGCACCATCGCATCATAAACAGATGTATCACCATGGGGATGATATTTACCAATAACTTCTCCAACCGTTTGAGCACTCTTAACAAAACCATGCTCATAGACATTTTTATTTTTATACATAGCATATAAAATACGTCTTTGGACTGGTTTTAAACCATCACGCACATCAGGTATAGCTCTATCTTGAATAATATATTTGGCATATTTAGAAAATCTATCGCCCATTAAGTCTTCCATAGTATATTCACTAATTCGCTCTAATACGTGTTTCATATTCTCACCATTTTTATTTTAGCACAAAATAAAAATGCAAACAAATTTGTTTACATTTCTTAGGCATTTTTAACTGGTTCAACATTTAAATTTTCACATTTAATATACCCAGTTGTAAAATTTGATTTAATTTTACAGTATCCATTTTGAGAAACATTAAGATATTGCACTTTTCTACCCCTTTTTAAAGTACGTACGTATTCTCTTACTCCATCATCTATTTTATAAAAGCTAGAATCTTTATTAACATAACGATATTCTATTTTTTCAGGAGCAGTTTTTACTCTAACTATTTTATGATATAAATAAGTTCCATCTTCATCATAACAATTTATATAAGTCTTTCCTTCTGACAAAGCTTTAAAACTGGCAGTTTGCCCATCATATTTTAAAATGCTATCATCATCGACAGAAAATTTATAACATGATCCTTGTTTTTTGATTTTAGTTTCTTCCCCTACTTTAAGACTCGTACGACTTAAAGTAAATCTTTGATTGGTTTTTTTAGTTGTTTTTTGGGATTTGCTAGTTTTTTTAGTTTCTTTATAACAGTATCCCGTCCATTTTACCGTACAAGTTCGAACTTTTCCTTCATGGGCACAACTTTGGCCTACCAAAGCTTTTTGTTTTCCAGTATTACCATTACAATTATCAAAAGTCATTGTAACTTCTCTTGGTAAATTTCCAAACGCCGCATCTCCTATAGGATAATTTTTCGTAGCTGTCGTTGTACCACAGGCACGATTACTATTACTTTCCGAACCATCCATACTTTTAAAATCACCAATATTCTCTTGAGCACCCCATGTCAATTGATCACTACCATTATAATAACCACACACTAGTTTATATTGATAATTAGTTTGAACTTTCTTACGACTATCTGCTTTAACTGGTACGATAATTAAAACAAATGCTAGAAAAGCAACTATTACTAAATTGATTTTTTTCATTTATTATTCCCCCTTATAAACAAAAAATCCTTACAATAAGGATTCTCACTAATTTTTTATATCAACCAATCCCCATTGCTAAAAGCATTGTAGCACTTTTAATGTTATATGTCAAATCGACAAAGGGGAAGTATCTATTTCTAAATTTACCTTTTTATTCATTATATAAATATTATCTAATTGTTTTAAACAAGCATCTAATTTAGTATCTTTCTTATATTTAATAATTAGTTGAAAACGAAAAATCCCATTTAATCGAAATTGATTGGCCGTTGTTGGTCCTAAAACCATTGTTGTTTTTTCTAAATTGTCCGTCAAAAATTTATAAATTTTCTGAGCTTCACTACTGGCTAAATCATAATCTTTACTTGCTACTTTTAAACTAGCTAAATAATAATAAGGGGGATAATCTAATTTATGACGATTGAGCATTTCGTAATTATAAAAAGCATTATAGTTATTTTCTTGCACAAATTTAAATATTTCATTATCAACATTAAAACTTTGAATAATAACTTCGCCGGCTTTTTCACCTCTTCCCGATCTTCCTGCTGTTTGCGTAAGTAAACTAAAGGTCCTTTCGCGGGCTTTATAATCGGGCATATTTAATGATAAATCAGCATTGATAACTCCTACTAAAGTAACATTGGCAAAATCTAGACCTTTAGATATCATTTGGGTTCCTAATAAGATATCATACTTCCCATCTTGAAATTCTTTTAAGATTTTTTCATGAGCACCCTTTTTTACAGTAGTATCAACATCCATGCGAATTACTTTAGCTAAAGGAATCTTTTTCAAAAGTTCTTGTTCTAGTTTTTCTGTTCCCAAACCATAATAATTTAAAGATTCTTCGTGACATTCTGGACACTTAGTTGGTTTAAATATTGTATAACCACAATAATGACAGCGCAAATTATTCGTAGATTTATGATAAGTTAAAGAAATATCACAATGTGGACATTTATAAGTATAACCGCAATTTTGACAAGTAACAATTGTTGAATATCCTCTTCTATTTAGAAAAATTATAACTTGCTCCTGTTGATTTAAACATTTTGTAATCTTATTTATTAAAAGTTCACTAAATATAGGATTTCTTTTTTTCATTTCTTGTTGCATATCTACTAAAGTAATTTTGGGCAAAATAGCCTTATTAACTCTTTTAGAAAGAGTTAATAAAGTATATACTCCTTTTTTAGCTCGGGCCATTGTTTCTAAACTAGGTGTAGCACTTCCTAATACTAAAGGAATTTTATTATAATGTGAACGAAACAAAGCCATATCTAAAGTATAATAACGAGGCATATTTTCTTGTTTATAACTTTCCGATTGTTCTTCATCAATAATTATAATTCCCAGATTGTTTATTGGAGTAAAAATAGCACTACGGGTACCTACTACCACATCAACTTCATCATTTAAAATCTTTTGATATTCATCATATTTTTC
>CANRAC010000064.1 GCA_947628495.1 uncultured Bacilli bacterium | reverse complement strand
TCATAATATAATAAATTGACTTAACAAAGGTTTGGAGGTGCAAAAATGAAAAGAACATATCAACCAAATAATCGAAAAAAAGCAAAGAAACATGGTTTTTTTGCTAGAAAAGAAACTAAAATATTAAAAGCAAGAAGAAAAAAAGGTCGTAAAGTGTTATCTAAATAAACCATAATATAGTTATGGTTTTTCTTCTAAAAAGGACTATTTATATGAAAAAAAAGGACATTGTAAAAGATAATAGATATTTCAATCAAATAATTAAAGAAGGAAAATCTTTAAAAAATGAGCATTATATTATATATATAATGAAAAGCAATTTAGAAAAACCAAAATTTGGCTTTGCAGTTGGTAAAAAAATTGGGAATGCTGTCACGCGTAATAAAGTCAAAAGAAGAATAAAAAATATCGTAACTGCTAATATCCAAAGTTTTACGGCATATAATGATTATATAATTATTGCAAAAAAGTCCTGTAAAGATGAAAAATATGATAAACTATTAACAAGTATGGAAAAATTATTAGAAAAAAAGGTGAACTAATGAAAAAGAAATTATCGATATTTTTAGTAGTAATATTACTTTTAGGTTGTACAGGTTGTGGCACTTCTAATTATATAACTGATAAAGATAAGCAGTTAATAAAAAATGAAGAAACGGGACAAGCAGTGCGAAACGATATTTTATGTCGTCCTAAAGATAAAGAATTAATTAGTATTTATGATAAAAATGAAAAACAAATGCAAACCAAACTTAGCAAATTACCAGAATGTGAAAAGTTTAAATTAAGTAGTATAAAATATCATGGTTTATGGGAAAGTATATTTGTTAAACCGTTGGCTTGGATAATCATTAACGTTGGAAAATTATTAGGCAATTTCGGTGTGGCTGTCATGGTAGTAGGAGCTTTAATTCGTATAATATTAATGCCTCTTACAAAAAAAAGTTTAAATATGTCAGAAAATATGAAAAAAGCTCAGCCAGAGATAAACAAAATTGAAAAAAAATATCAAAATCGAACCGATAACGAATCAATGATGGCCAAAAGTCAAGAAACAATGATGGTATATAAAAAATATAATATAAATCCGATGTCGAGTTGTTTAGTTTCGTTTATTCAATTACCTTTATTCTTTGCTTTCCTAGAAGCAATAAATCGTGTTCCGGCGATATTTGAGGAAAGCTTATTTGGCATAAAATTAGGAACAACGACTTTAATTGGTATTACAACAGGAACTGTTGCTGTCAAAATTATCTGTATTTTGATAATAATTTTAATCTTATTAACAACATACTTATCATTTAAGATAAATATGGCATCTAATGGTGCTGGTGGCGAAGCCGAGAAACAAATGCAAATGATGTCTAAGTTTATGATAATCATGATTTCGGTTGTTTCTATCACCTTACCAGTCGCAATTGCTTTATATTGGATTGTAACTAATGGTATAATGGTATTACAAAATCTAATTTTAAAAACATCAAAGAATAAAGAACCCAAAAAAGATAAGAGAAAGAAAAAAAAGAATAAGTAGTAAGAAGGTTAGAGTTATGAAAGTATATGAACAAAGTGGAAAAGATTGGGAAACTGTTTTAGAAAGTATTTTAGCAGACAATAAGTTAGAAAAAACCCAAGTGATTTATAAAACTTTTGAAAAAAAGGGTGGCTTATTTAAAGGAACAACTCAAGTTGTAAAAGTTATTAAATTGGATGATATTTTAGAAGAAGTTAAAATTTTTCTAAGTGAACTTTTAAATAAAATGGGTTTAGAAGTAAGTTTTGAAAGTCGTATCCGTGAAGAACAAATTTATTTAAAAATGTTTTCTAATAATAATGCGATATTAATTGGGAAGAATGGTCAAACTTTAACAGCTCTTCAATTAATAGTGCGTCAGATGATTAGTAAAGAAATAGGTATGTTACCTTACATAATATTAGATGTCGAAAATTATAAAGATAAGAAAAATGCTAACTTAGAACGATTAGCTAAAAGAGTTGCCAAAGAAGTTCGTCAAACAGGTATTGATGCAAGTTTAGAAAATATGAATTCTTATGAAAGAAGAATTGTTCATAATGCTTTAACTAACTTTAAGGGTGTTACCACTATTAGTGAAGGGGAAGAACCTAATCGTCATGTGGTAATTAAGAAAGTTGATTAACAATAAGCTTGACTTATTGTTTTTTTATGATTGGGCGTGCTATAATACGCGAGGAGAAGGA
This sequence comes from uncultured Bacilli bacterium, assembly GCA_947628495.1. Lineage (GTDB taxonomy): Bacteria > Bacillota_I > Bacilli_A > RF39 > UBA660 > HGM10766. The sequence continues at coordinate 3,670 of CANRAC010000064.1, read as the reverse complement.
GAATTTCTATGAATGATACAATTTGTGCAATATCTACGGCTTTAGGTGTCGGGGCTATTTCTATAATTCGTTTGAGTGGAAAAGAGGCTATTAGCATTGTTAATAAATTATTTTCGGGAAAAGATTTATCTAAGGTAGCAACTCATACCATTCATTATGGATTTATTTGTGATAAAGAAGAGCAAATTGATGAAGTTTTAGTTTCCGTTATGCGTGCTCCTAAAACTTATACCAAAGAAGATATTGTGGAAATTAACTGTCATGGAGGAATTTCTTCAACTAATAAAGTCTTAGAATTACTTCTTTTAAATGGCTGTCGCTTAGCGGAAGCAGGGGAGTTTACTAAAAGAGCTTTTTTAAATGGGCGGATTGATTTAGTCCAAGCTGAAGCGGTAAGTGATTTAATATCTGCCAGTACTGATGCTAGCCGAAAATTATCTTTAAACCAAGTTAAGGGCAGTTTATCAACAATTATTAATACTTTACGCAATAATATTTTAGATGTTCTAGCTAATATTGAAGTGAATATTGATTATCCTGAATATGAAGATATTGAAGAAATAACAATAGAAATGTTAAAAGATAAAATTACTTATATCAATGAAGAACTTACTAAAATCCTAGCTTCGGCTCATGATGGAAAAATCATAAAAGAGGGCATAAATGTTGCTTTAATTGGACGTCCTAATGTTGGGAAAAGTAGTTTACTTAATAAATTGATTGAAGAAAATAAAGCAATTGTTACAAATATTGCGGGGACAACTAGAGATATTGTGGAAGGTAGTGCCTTAATTAACGGAATTAAATTCAATTTTATTGATACAGCGGGCATTAGAAATACCGCAGATGAAGTCGAAAAATTAGGAGTAGAAAAGTCTCGTCAAATAATTCAAAAAGTCGATTTAATAATATGTGTTTTAAATGGCGAAGAAAAACTAACAGCCGAAGATGAAGAGATTTTAAAATTTACGGATAATAAAAAGCGCTTAATCTTTATTAATAAAAATGATAAACCTTTAAAAATAGATTTTGAAAAGCCAGCAATTTATGGTAACACCAAAACTATTGAAGGTATAAAAGAACTAAAAAAGCAAATAATTAAGGAATTTAATTTAAGTCATATTACAACTCAAGATTTTACTTATGTCAGTAACGCTCGGCAAATTGCTTTATTAAAACAAGCACAAATTATCATTCATGATTTGCAAAAAGAAGTAAGTAATAATATTCCTATTGATATGTTAGAGATTGACTTAAAAAAAGTATTTGATTTATTAGGGCAGATAACTGGGGAAACCTATGAGGATGAATTATTAGATAAATTATTTAAAAATTTCTGTTTAGGAAAGTAGATGATATAATGTACGATGTTATAGTAGTTGGCGGAGGTCATGCCGGTTGTGAAGCAGCCCATGCCGCCAGCCAATTAAAAATGAAAACTTTACTAATTACGGCTAATATTAAAAATATTGCCGATATGCCATGTAATCCTTCCATAGGAGGTTCCGCGAAAGGTATAGTAGTTCGCGAAATTGATGCTTTAGGGGGAATTATGGGGAAAATCGCTGATATGACCCACTTGCAAATCAAAATGTTGAATGCCAAAAAAGGCCCTGCTGTTCGTTCTCTAAGAGCTCAAGCCGATAAAAAGCAATATCCTCAAAAAATGTTGGAGGCTCTGCAAAGCCAAAAGTATCTTGAGATAAAAGAAGCAATGGTTGAAAATTTAATAGTTGAAGATAACAAAATAAAAGGTGTTCTTTTAGAAGACGATGAACCTATTGCTGCCAAAGCAGTTATCTTAACGACCGGAACTTATTTAAAAGCCCAAATATTAGTAGGAGATAGTAAAACTCCGAGTGGACCGCACGGGGAAAAAGAATCCAAAAATTTAAGTGATAACCTGCGCAAATTAGGATTTGAAATTCAAAGATTAAAAACGGGAACACCTCCTCGAATTGCCAAAAACAGTGTCGATTTACAAGTTTTACAAGAAGAAAAAGGAGATCAAGAATATTTAACTTTTAGTTTTGATAATCCTGCTTCTTATGATATTGATAAACAAGAAAGTTGTTATTTAGTTTATACTAATGAGAAAACTCATCAAATAATTAAAGAAAACTTAAGTAAATCTAGTATGTATGGCGGTTATGTCGAAGGAGTAGGGCCTAGATATTGTCCATCTATTGAAGATAAAATAGTGAGATTTCAAGACAAAGAAAGACATCAATTGTTTTTTGAACCGGAAACTAAAGAAAATGATGAATGGTATTTGCAAGGTTTTTCTACTAGTATGCCTATTGATATTCAAGAGAAAATGGTGCATAGTTTAAAAGGTTTTGAACATGCTCAAATAAATAAATATGCGTATGCTATTGAATATGACGCCATCAATCCTTTACAATTAAAAGCCTCTTTGGAAACTAAAGTAGTCGAAAACTTATTTACAGCGGGCCAAATAAATGGTACAAGTGGTTATGAAGAAGCTGCTGCTCAAGGTCTAATCGCTGGAATAAATGCGGCTTTAAAATTACAAAATAAAGAACCTTTAATTTTAAAAAGAAATGAAGCCTATATTGGGGTATTAATTGACGACTTAGTCACTAAAGGGACAAAAGAACCTTACCGTCTTCTAACATCCAGAGCGGAATATCGTTTACTTTTAAGAGGCGATAATGCGGACTTAAGATTAAGAGATTATGGATATCAAGTCGGCTTAATCAATAAGAAGCAATATCAAAATCTTCAAACAAAAAAAACAAATATTAAAAAGTTAATAGATATTTTAGAAACTACCAATTTAAAATTAAATGAATCAAATAAACAATTTTTTATCGCCAGTAACATTGAAATACCTGCCTCATCTTTGAAACTTTCTAATCTTCTTAAAAGACCAGCTATCACCTTAAAATTTTTAGAAAATTTTGTTGACTTAGATTTTTCTGAAGAAGTTAAAGAACAAGTGGAAATAGCTATTAAATATGAAGGTTATATTAAGAAAATGGAAAAAGAAGTTGAAAAATTAATAAATTTAGAAAATAAGCAAATTCCTAGTGATATAGATTATGATAAAGTGGGAAATATAGCTACCGAAGCGCGCGAAAAACTGAAAAAAGTAATGCCTACAACCATTGCGCAAGCTACAAGAATTAGTGGCGTAAATCCAGCGGACATCGCGGTATTAACGGTATACTTAAAGAAAGAATATGGTAAATAATGACTAAAGAAGAATTTATTTTAGAACTAAAAAAGCTAAATATTGCTATCGATGATGATAAATTAAATAAACTAGAGAAATATTATCAAATTTTAGTTGAAGAAAATGCCAAAACTAACTTAACAGCTATAATTAAAAAAGAAGATGTTTACTTAAAACATTTTTATGATAGCCTAACGATTGTTAAAGCCATTGACTTAAATAGTATAAATAATCTTTTAGATGTAGGAAGTGGTGCTGGATTTCCAGGAATAGTTTTAAAAATATTTTATCCTCATCTAGCTTTAGACATAATTGATTCGAATAATAAAAAAATAAAATTTCTAAACACTTTAATCAAAAAAATAAAGTTAGATAACGTAAAATTAATTCATGATAGAGTAGAAGCTTATTCTTTAAATAATAAAGACAAATACGACTTAGTAACTGCTCGAGCTGTCGCTAACTTAAATA
>CANRAC010000063.1 GCA_947628495.1 uncultured Bacilli bacterium | reverse complement strand
AATATTAAAGTGGATAAAGAATTTTTGGATTTGATTTATAATAAAACTGAAAGTTATGATCAGAATAATAAATATATTGAATATATGGCTTTATTTTCTGATGAAAATAATTCTATCTTGTTAGAATTTGATCAGGAGGGCAATTCGATCTTTCGTAGTCACCTGCTTTTAGAAGAAGAACTTGATGTTTTAGAAATTGCCTATTCTTTAAAAAAAGAAAATATATCATATCAAAAAAAAGAATCTTTATTAAATTATAAGGAATTGCGCCAAGTGCGTAATGTTAAGCATTTTTTAGAATTAGAACTGAAAACGCTTTATGAAGAAAAAAATATTTCGAAACTTCGTTATTTATATAATGAAATATTTAATCGTGATAATAATGATTTAAAGGATATGTATGAAGAGCTTTTAAAAATTATAAAAAGTGACTTTAATGAAAGTCACTTACAACTTTTAGAAATTGTGAAGTTATCCTATAAGCATTTATCGACTTAAACCAACTTTTTCATAAACTTCATTTAATTTAGCTTGAGCAATGGTTCGAGCTTTTTTAATACCTTCATCTAAAACAGTATCCACCATATTGGAATCAATAATTTTTTGGTATTTACTTTGTAAATCAATTAAAAATTGTTTAACCTCTTCCGCAACAACTTTTTTAAAAGTGCCATAATTACTATCGTTAAATTCCGTTTCTACCTCGTCTAAAGTTTTATTACTTAAAGCACTATAAATAGTCATTAAATTCGAAATGCCTGGTTTATTTTGCAAATCATATTTAATTTGATTATCCGAATCGGTAACAGCTCCCATTATCTTTTTGACAGCTTTATCAGGATCTTCTAAAAGGGAGATACACCCTTTTGGGTTATCTTCCGTTTTACTCATCTTTTTAGTAGGATTTTGCAAATCATATATTTTTTCCCCCGTTTTAGGAATAAATGGTTTTGGAATTTTAAAAGTTTCGCCATAACGATTATTAAATCTTTCGGCGATATTGCGTGTTAGTTCGACATGTTGTTTTTGATCAATACCCACAGGGACCACATCGGCATCATATAAAATTATATCCGCTGCCATTAAAGTAGGGTAAGTATAAAGGCCACAAGTGATAGCATTAGCACTTTTGTTTTTACTCTTATCTTTAAATTGAGTCATACGATTAAGCTCACCAATATAAGAATTACACTCTAAAACCCATCCTAAGTTATTATGGTAATTATTTTCTGATTGTAAGAAAATCGTTGTTTTTTTAGGATCTAAACCACTAGCTAAGTAAATTGCGACTAGATCTCTTGTTCTTTTTTTTAACTCTTCTTTATCATTATATACAGTTATCGCATGCAAATTAGCCACAAATATAAAAGATTCATAATCATTTTGCATATCGACAAATTGTTTGATTGCTCCTAAATAATTTCCTAAAGTTAACTCACCCGTAGGTTTAATTCCGGAAAGTAAACGTTTCATTTGTATCACCTACAAGTAAGTTTACCATAATTATGTATAATTTGGAAATAAAAAGACAAAATAAAATTAAAAGGAGAGAGAGATATGAAAAAGTTTTTAGTTGCTTTTGTCCTTCTTTTTGGTTTAGTAGGATGTACAATTGGGCCAGCCAATACGCCAAGTAAAGCAGTAGAAGAATATTTGGATCGTTATATTGACAATAGTGATGTAGTTATGGATGAATTAGATGAGTATGTGGATGATCGTAATGAATTAGACGATGACCAAAAGGGTACTTACAAAGAAATCTTAAAAAAACAATATAGCGATATGAAATATGAAATCACTGATGAAAAATATGATGGCGATAATGCAGTTGTTACGGTAAAACTAACAGTTTATGATTTGTATAAAGTTCAAAAAGAGGCCGATAAACATTTAGCTGATAACCCTGATGAATTTAAAAATGAAGAAGGAGCCTATGATGCTACTAAATTCACGAAATATAAACTAGACCAAATGAAAGATACAACGGACACAGTGGAATATACTTTAGAAGTAAATGTTTCTAAAGTAGATAATGCTTGGGAAGTAGAACAATTAAGCAACGAATCTTTACAAAAAATTCACGGAATTTATAATTATGAAAACGAAAGTTTAGAACAGTAAGCTTTGGTTGAAAAAACTGCTGATTAATTATCAACAGTTTTATTTTGGATTTCATTACTAAATTGCAAGTAAGAAGATTTTACATAAACTTCTTGATCGGCATATTTAATTTTTGACCAATTACCATCTTCGGAAATAGAAAGACGGTCAAGGGTAGTGTTAGCTGGGATAACGCCAGACTTTGTGGAATTATTATAATCGTTATAATATTCGGCTTCACTAATTGTCATAACTTTATCATTTGCATCTTTAAATGTTAAAATCGTTTTTTCTTCAGTAACAGGTTTGTTTTGAGTAGGCTTATTTTGTTTTTCTTCTTCTGGTTCTTTTGCGGGAGCATCAGCTGTATATTTAAAATAAGCTATGTTCATATCAACATTTCCTTTGATACCAGGAACACTTCCTTTAGATGTATGCTGCCACATATCATATTTGCCAGTATAATAAGTTTTCTCGGCATAATGGGCTAACCAGAATTTCATGTTACTAAATTTACTACTTTCAAAATGATCTTTGTAATCTGTGATATTAGCATACATCATTGGTGTATATCCTTTAGATTTTATATAGTTTAAGAAAGCTAAAGCATTGTTAGTATAGGTTGCTTTTGATAAATAAGCACAGCGAGCATCATCATCAAATTCTTCCATATCATAAACTACTGGATAAGTAATTTTATATTTTTTAATGACTTCGATTGTGAAACGAGCTTCTTCTATAGCTTCTGCTTCGTTTATAGCAGCAGAGTAAAAATAAACTCCTACTTTCACTCCATTTTTGATGGCTTCACTAATATTTTCTTCAAAAGAAGGATCCATTAAAATTTCTCCCGAACCGTATCCTCGATAGCCACAACGGATTATGGCAAATTCCACCCCGCTATTTGCTACAGTTTTCCAATCAATATTTCCATTCCATTTTGAAACGTCTATACCTAAAGAGGTTCCTTCGGCTTCATATAAAGATTTGGCTTCTTCAATAGTTGTTTCTTTAGCGGGAGCTGCTTCCTCATTATTTCTTTTTCTCTCATTGTCTTCTTTATCGTTAATAGGGGCTTTTTTAATAACTATCGGTTTTTCTTCCACTACTTCAGGAATTTCTTCCGGTTCTTCTTGGGTTTCGGTATTATAAATCGTCAAAAGTTGGGTAGTTGTTTCATAAACAGTTAAATGCTTTTTTTCATGTTTTTTTATATACACAATATAAGAGATAGAAGCAATTTCAATTGTTAGAGCAAAAGCTAAGACAATTAATATAAGTTGAATTTTATGTTTAGTAATTGTATTTTTAAGTTCTTGTTTCTTTTCTTTCATAATGCTAGCTCCTATCTTTATTACATATTTATACTAACATAACGAGCTAGGAAAACCAAGATTTAATTTGGGAAAGGAAAGACTTTTTTTCTTTACTTTCGCGTTTTTTGGAATAAATATTTTCCCGGCTGATTTCTTGATTTCCTAGCTTTATCGAAAGGTAACCGACAACAGGGCTAGAGTTTTCTTCAGGTTTATATAAATTAATTTTAATATTGATATTCTTTTTTTCTTCTTTAGTTAACATTATCTTTACATCCTTTTTTAGATAAAGTTCATCATTTTTATATGCATTATCGGTGATTTGGTATTTTTTATGATCAACTATTTTAACTAAATCGTACTTAGCAAAATATTGCTCATATAGCTTTTGATGATTTGCAAAATCATTAGGATCATTTAGGGTCACGGCAATTAATTTTTCTTTGCCTTTTTGGGCACTTGTAACTAAAGTTCTGCGTGCTTTTTGAGTAAATCCGGTTTTACCACCCGTTGTAAATTCGTAATTCCTTAATAATTTGTTTTTATTTTGCCAGACGTAAGTTTTTTTATTAGTTTTAACTGTATAGGATTTCGTTTTCGTAATTTTTTGAAAAGTTTTATTTTGCATCGCTTCTTGCATTAATAAAGCCATGTCATAAGCTGTGGAAGTATTTCCCGTTCCATTTTCTTCTTCTAAACCGTGGGGATTATAAAATATGGTTTTTTCCATGCCTATTTCCTGGGCTTTATCATTCATGAGTTCCACAAATTTTTGGGGAGTTTTACCAACGCTTTTGGCAATGACTAAAGCGGCGTCATTACCACTTCTGAGCATCAAGCCATATAATAAATCTTCTAATGTTAATTTTTCACCCACTTCAATATAAATCGCTGAGCCATATGCTTTTAAAACATCTTCATCGACCGTAATTTTTTTCTTTAAATTTCCATTTTCAATAGCGACGAGGGCGGTCATGATTTTAGTGGTACTCGCAATTAACTTGGGTTCATAGGCATTTTGACTAAATAATACCCGTTTGGAGTTGGCATCGATTAAAATCGCACTTTCGGCCGATAACGCATAAACTTTAATAGGCATTAAAATAAGAAATAAAAAAATTAATTTTTTAAGCATTAATTATCACCATTATAAATATATCGGGATTTAAAGGCTTTTATGATTAAGAAAAGGGGGAGGATAATTTGAAACAAAAATTAGCGACTCTGACCAAAGGATATTTTTACGGATTAATATCCAGACCAGTTTTTATTGCAAGTCTAATTTCTTTATTTAGTGAAAATCAATATCTAAATAAAGGGGCTATGATAACAACTTTGATAAGTATTTATTTTTATACTAAATATTTTAATTTATCCAAATTTATAAATAATGCGAATACTTTAAAAGATTTTAAAGATGAACTTTTAATATTAGGTGTGACAGATGCAGATTTAAATAAATATTTAAGAAAACTTTAATTTTACGACTAAGATATTTTCTGATTTAATATAATTTATTGGTGAGAAAATGATTAATATTATTTGGGGAGTAATGATTGTCATAGGCATAATTTATGGTCTTATATCGGGGAATATTGAAGCTATAAATAATGAAATTATTGTTAGTGGCAAAAAAGGATTAGATATGATTTTGGAAATGCTTCCCATATTAGTCATTTGGATGGGACTTATGAAAATTGCAGAAGAAAGCGGTTTGCTAAAAAAAATAGCTAATCTTTTTTATCCGGTTTTAAGCAAGCTTTTTCCTTCTATTCCCAAAGGAAATAGAGCTTTAGGTTATATAGCTAGTAATATTGCTGTCAATATGATGGGCTTAGGTTCCGCGGCGACGCCTTTTGGTCTTAAAGCAATGGATGAAATGCAAAAAATAAACAAGCAGAAAGATACGGCGACGGATGCCATGATTACCTTTTTAGTTTTGAATACTAGTGGCGTGACTTTAATACCAACGACTGTAATTTCGTTGCGGATGTTAAGTGGCAGTGCCCATCCGACGGAAATCATTTTGCCGGCAATCTTAGCGACTTTTTGTGCTTCCGTTGGCGGTCTTAGTTTAGATTATTTAATAAGAAGGAGACATAAATGAATAAAATATCAATCATTATTATCCCCATTATTGTTTTAGGAATAGTTATGTATGGCTATAAAAAGAGACTTAATATTTACGATGCTTTTTTGACAGGAGCTAAAGAAGGACTAGTTAGTGCTTTTAATATTTTTCCTACGTTAATTGCAATGGTTTTTGCCATTAATATTTTTTTAAAGAGTAATTTCATTGGCTTTATCTTAGGTTTTTTAAAGCCTGTTTTTAAATTTTTAAGTATTCCTTTAGATATTTTACCAATGGCCATATTGCGTCCGATATCCGGTTCTTCAACTTTAGTTATTATGAATAATCTTTTTGAAAATTTTGGCCCTGATTCTTTTGTCGGCCGTTTAGCTTCCATAATTCAAGGTTGTACCGATACAACCTTTTATGTGATGACCTTATATTTTGGTAGTGTCAAAATTTTAAAAACGA
>CANRAC010000062.1 GCA_947628495.1 uncultured Bacilli bacterium | reverse complement strand
AGGATTAGCATATCTAGCCAAATCTGTAAGAGAAATATATTCTTTATTTCCTATTCTTATTACATTAATTTTATTATCTCTTTATTCATATTTTCCTCCTCAATTACTAAGATTATTTTATCATAAATTATTGAATAATAAAACTCGAACTTACCAAATAATTTAAAAAGTCCGAGTTTGGTATTTATCTGGTGCCAAATGACAGAATCAAACTGTCAGCTAATCCTTACCATGGATTTGTTTTATCATTAAACTAATTTGGCATATATATTTATTATATAGTGATAACGTAAAATTGTATACTAAAAATTCTTATTTTGACAAAAATAATAATGGTGTTAAATATGAAAGTAAAAATCGGAATTATCATATCTTTAATATTTATATTAAATTTAATTGTTATTAGTAAATATTATTCTAAACCACAAACTACTTTTAAGGAACAAAAAAATATATTTGCTCAAGAAAAATATTATTTAGAAAAAAATTTGGATAGATATAATAGTTATTATGCAACTCACCCCGATCTTAAAATAAAAGACATCATTGCTATTGTTAATGTAGATGCTGATAAAAAAGCATATGAAAATAATCAAAAAGCTGATGTAAATAAAGGGAACTTAATCTTAGTTAATAAATATAACTATCTAGAAGAAAACTATACTCCAGCAAATTTAATGAATATGAGTACAAAATTTGCTTATCAAGATAAACAAACAATTGTGGAAGTTAATGAAGCCTTTATAAATATGTATAATGCCGCCTTAAAAGATGGTGTCAATTTTTATATTACTTCGGCATATCGCAGTTTTACTTATCAAAAAGAATTATATGCTAAATATTTACTAAATTATGGTGAAGATTATACTAATACTATCTCGGCTCGTCCAGGATTTTCGGAACATCAAACAGGACTAGCTTTAGATATTTTAAGTGAACACGTTCAAATGTCCGAATTTGTCAATACTAAAGCTTATAAGTGGTTAAAGGAAAATTCTTATAAATATGGTTTTATCTTAAGATATCCTGAAAATAAAAGTTATATAACTGGCTACGCCTTTGAACCATGGCACTATCGCTATTTAGGAGAAGAAATTGCTTTAAAAGTTTATCAAGAAAATATAACTTATGATGAATATTACGCTTATTATCTAGCTAATTAAATTCTAAAAGTTGTCTCATCAATAAAAGTATAATTAGTTAAATATTTAAGTTCCCGAACTAAGCGAAATAAAGCCACATCTTTCATCTTAGCTTCAATCATGACATCAAAATCAATATTACAAAACTTTATTTTATCTAAAAAGGCAATAAAGCCCTGCGCGTCAATATAATCGTGATGAGTGCGAAATTCTTTTTTTAACTTACTTTTCGGAGAAGAAAAATGCACTTTTGGCTTTTGACTTTGCCATGTTTGAAAGATGCGCAAAATATAATCTTCGATGGGCAAATTTAAAGGATTATTACACAAATAATGATGATAATCTAATACCATAGGGATATTTAAACATTCGGCTAACTCTAAAGTATCTTTTATATCGTAAATTTTATCGTCATTTTCAATGATAATCATTTTTTGCAAATCAGGATCTAAAGCTTGAAAGTTTTTAATAAATCTCAATATTCCCGCTTTTTTAGTCCCTTCCGCACTGCCAATATGTAATATAATCCTAGGGTTCATAATATTTAGATAATCGAAAATAGTTTTTTCTTGTCTTAAAATATTAATACTACTTTTAACAACTTCTTCTTTAGCACTATTTAAAACGCAAAATTGATCCGGATGAGTATCAACTCGAATTTGATTTTGCATAATAAATTGACCAAGCAATCTTAGCTTATCAGCAATTAGATGATGATAATCAAACTGGACTTGATTATGTGTCGCTAAGGGAATTAAATTAGAATTAAGACGATAAAAATGGATATTATTTTTTTGATTATATTTTAAAATTTCTTGTAAGCCATCTAAGTTAGCTATAATCGTCTCTTCTAATTTTTTATTATCTTCTTGTTTTAAATAATTTGTATATGTTAAAGTGTGAAATAAATGTTGATTTTCTAAGGTTTTACAACTTACAGCGTAACCTAATCTTATAAGCATTTGAATCACCATTTATATTATTAAAAAAAGCAAATTATTTATACAGTTTAGATAATACTGCTTTAGCTATATTTTGTTCATCATAACTCATATATAAAAATTGGGAAGCTTCAGCAGCTATTGCGATAAAAGGGTCAAATGAAAAATATTTAAATATTAATTCTTCAGGCAACATCAGATTATTATAGATATCTAAACAAATCCCATCCTTATAAACTATTGGATATAAAACGCGCAGGTCATCTATACTGATAAAACCAACAGCTAAATTATATTGTAAAATAGAAGCTAGCATTGTACTATAGCCAAATAAGTTATTTTTGCGAGTATAAGGATTTTGTAAAATGTTTAAAACGGAATCATCAGACTTTAAAATTAAATTTTTTAAAAGATCGGAAATTATATACTCTTCTCCACTACGTTCCCTTAATAATATACTATTATAATCATACATTTCTATTTTAGCAAAATAAGGACTATATATTGTTTTAATATTCTTTAAATATTGGGATGCCTTTTGCCTATTAAAACTAGCAATATGACCAAGAAGGCCAAAGATTTCTTGAATAGTTAAACTAAAATTTTGCTTTTGATAATTTTCTAAATAAAGATTTTCATAACCTTTTTGAAACATATAAACCAAGCCTAAATTTTGCTTAAAGTTTAAAGTTAACTCATTCATCATCTTAGTCGAAAAAGATGAATTATTTTTTAAAGCATTAGCTTTTACTCTTTCTAAGATAATTTTTGTTTGTTCTTTTCTTAAAATTTCTACATTTCTTTGTAGATGTTCATATAAATCTATTTCCATTATGTGTCCCCTCAAAGTCTATATTATAACTTAAGAATGCCAAATAAAAAAGGATTTTTTAATCCTCCATTATTTTAATAGACTCAATTACTGGCTGATCTTCTTCTAATATAGTCCCATTACTATCTATAGGCTGAGCATCAGAGGCTATTTTATCAACAATATCCATACCCTTGATTACTTTACCAAAGGCGGCGTAGGATCCATCTAAATGTTGACTGTCTTCTTGAACGATGAAAAATTGGGAACTAGCACTATTATAATCTTGAGAACGTGCCATTGAAATAACCCCTCTAGTATGTTTTAAATCATTATCTACTCCATTAGCAGCAAATTCTCCTTTAATTGTGTCTTCACTGCCGCCAGTTCCATTTTTATTAGGGTCACCACCCTGAATCATAAAACCTTCTATTATCCGATGGAAAGTTAGACCATCATAAAAACCTTCTTTAACTAATTTTACAAAATTAGCCACCGTTATAGGAGCTAACTCATCATATAGTTCCACATTGATATTTCCATAATCTTTCACGGCAATAGTTACCTTTGTTTGGGAACTTAGCTTATCACTATCTTGCATTTGTTTTTCCTCCTTACCACAACTTATAGCTAAAACGCAAATAAATACTACTACTATTATATTTCTTAATCTTTTCATCATTACCATCCTTTTTTTAGTTTACAATAATTAATTGGTTGTTGCAATAGCGCTTTTATTTAGAAAAAGCTTACCAACAATAGTTGTGTAAATAATTAAATATCCCAAAGAAAAGGCCAATCCTGCAATAACATCAGTAGTATAGTGAACTCCTAAATAAATACGGCTTATACTGATAGCCAAAATTAAAATACTAAATCCAATGATAGGTACCCATTTTCTTTTAGGAATAACTTTTTTATAGAGTAAATAAATTAAAAATCCATAAAAAGCTAAAGATACCATCGCATGTCCTGAAGGAAAACTATAGCCTGTTTCCCTGACTAAATGTAAAAACGCTGGACGAGGCCTTGCCACTAGAAATTTTAATCCCGTATTAAATAAAAATACTAAAGCTAAATTTAAACAAATACATAAACTTATTTTTTTATCTTTTATTGCTATAAGACTAAAAAAGGCAAGCATTATTATGACAGCAGTTCCACCTAAATTTGTAATTACCTTAACAATAAAAGTGAAAGGATCACTTTGAAATTTAGCCAGAAAATTATAAAAAGAATTATCTATTTTAAAACTTTTCTTATTTAATATTTGCATTAATAAAAAACTAAAAATAATAAAACTTAAAAGACATATTAACCATTTCCTTACCATTTTTAAATTCTTCATATTTATCTACCTCTTCTATATTATACTACATAAATAGTGCTAAAATAAATTAATTTATAATATTATTTACCAAGGTGATCATATGAAACTAAAATATTTGGGGATTTTTATTTTAATAGCTTTTGTTCTTTTAATTACATTTCTAGGTATTAAACTTCTACATTCTAAACCTGAAAGCAAAGAAATAGCGGGAATGGTAATGGGCTATCAAAATAACCAGCTCTACATTCAAGATGAAAATAATGTAATTCATTCTTTTTCTGGCTGTAAACCCGAAGAAGAAATAGTTAATGTTCTAATAAAATATAATGCTGATTCTAATGACTGTCTATCTTTAAAAACTATTAGAAATAACGATATTCCAAGTGAATATGATGATAATGGAATTTTTAGTGTTTATTATAAATTAGCCTACGAGAAATTGAAAAGTTTAAGTCTTGAGGAAAAAATTGGCCAGTTACTTCTAGCCCGCTATCCTAATGATCCAGAAGATATAATGAACAAATATAAAGTAGCCGGTTTTGTCTTTTACGAAAAAGACTTTCAAGATAAAACTAAGAAAAATGTTCAGGATATGTTGAAAAATTTACAGAAAAAAGCCAATATTCCCCTTTTGACTGCAGTTGATGAAGAAGGCGGAAAAATAGTGCGAGTAAGTAGTAATAAAAATTTAGTTGCAACTCCGTTCTTATCTCCAAATGCTCTTTACCAACAAGGAGGTTTTGATTTAATTAAAGAAGATACAATTAATAAAAGTAAAATATTAAAAGACTTAGGACTTAATGTAAATTTAGCGCCTGTGGTAGATGTTTCTACTAGTAAAAACGATTATATTTACGAAAGAACTTTACAAGAAGATACTGCCAAAGTAGCCGAATATGCCAAGACTGTTTTAAGTGCTAGTCAAAATACAGGTGTATCGTATGTTTTAAAACATTTTCCGGGCTATGGTAGTGCTACAGATACTCATTATTCGGCAGCCGTAAGTGATATTAGTTATGAAGATCTAAAAAATGTTCACTTACCACCTTTTATAGAAGGCATAAATAATAAAGCTGAAGCTATATTAGTAAGTCATATTATCGTTAATAGTGTAGATGAAGATAATCCCGCTTCTTTATCTTATAACGTTCATAATTTACTCAAAGATGATTTAAATTTTACGGGAGTTACAATTAGTGATGATCTTGCCATGGGAGCCACCTCAGCCATCGAAAATGCTCCAATCAAAGCACTACTAGCCGGAAATGATATGTTAATAGTTACGGATGTTAAAGAAAGCGTTGAGAATATCAAAGAAGGTTTAGCTAATAATAATCTAAATGAAAACCTAATAGATAAATTAGCCTTTAAAGTTATAGCTTGGAAATATTACAAAGGCTTAATGTATGAATATGAAAAATAAGAGTTTAAAAGCTCTTATTTTATTCAATATTTTGAATTAATTTAGTTATTTCTTCAATGCCATCATTATTATTATTTTTTATCTCTTCCACAATTGATGTTTCAATATGGTTTTGTAAAATTTTATTAGCAGCACTCTTTACAGATTCTCTTATAGCGGCCAGTTGAATAAAAATATCCCCACAATAGCGTTCATCTTCAATCATATTAACAACACCACGCGCTTGACCTTCTATAGTTTTAATCCTTTTAATAATTTTTTTTTTCTCTTCTAGACTTATATAGGTAGTTTTAGTTTTAGTTTTTGCCTTTGTATTCATTTTTATCACCAATTATAATATACACCCAATCAGGGTATATGTCAATACAAATCTAAAATGGCGTCCCCGAGAAGATTCGAACTTCCGACACCTGACTTAGGAGGTCAGTGCTCTATCCAACTGAGCTACGAGGACACACCTAAATTATAAAAGGATTATTACAGTTTTTCAATAGCTAAACTTAAAATAAATCC
>CANRAC010000061.1 GCA_947628495.1 uncultured Bacilli bacterium | reverse complement strand
TTGTTACATCTGTGCTACTATTACTTTCTTTGCAACTTGTACTTTTATATTGATATCCTGAGTTTGGACTTATGTAAAAAGCCCCTGTTGCAGTTCCATAATCTGTTTGTTTAGTTGCAAATGTTGTTTCATTTACATGGCCATGCTCTCCTGCTTCTACTCTTATATTTATTCTTTTACTTACCGTTCCTTTTATGGTTAATGTATTAGTTGATGTTCCAGTATAATACGCATATGATACTCCTATTACTGTTCCTATTACTAATATTAGGGCTACTATTCCTAGTTTTAATTTAGGATTATATATTCCTTTTTTCTGCGCCTTTTTTATTTCTTTTTCTATTCTTTTTTGATTCATGAGGGTAACCTCCGTATATATTATTCTTATATACTTTATTATACCCCCCCCCCTAGTGTTAATGTCAACGGGAAATGTTATCATTTTTTTTATAGATTTGCAAAATAAATTAACTTAGAATTTGCATAATAATTAATCAAAAAAATTGCAAATTATTTACTTAATGTCCCATTATTTATCTTAAGAATATTACTAATTTAATTTTTTGGTAATATAAAAAAGAGCCCTAAAGGACTCTAATCATCATCTTTGTTTTTTCTAAATAAGTTTAAGAAGAAATCTTTTATAACTCCAAAGTTAATATATACACTATAACCTAATAATCTTAATACTCCATATGCTATAGCTAAGAGTAATATAATTGAGCCTAATATTATTAAGATAATTTGCCATACCCCGATAGAACTTTTATTTAATGTTATCGTATATATTCGTGCACTACCATCTTCAGCTCTTACCATAATATGAATTATACTATCTTTAGTTAAATATTTGGTATTATCAATTGTTACTTCCGCATTACTATCTTCCGCATAAGCATTAATGTTTAAATAAGTTTTATTTCCTAATTTAATTGCATACTCTTGGACATCACGTTGGAACTTAATATCATAACCTGTTATAGTTAATGATTTAAGATAATTATTTGTCGATATTTCATTAGTCTCTTTTCTTATTATTCTTAATGTATAGACTGTAGATGTACCATCTGTTGCTGTTACGGTAATAGTAACCTCGTTATCTCCTGTTTGAAGTGTTTCCGGATTGTCTATTTTAACTTCTGCATTACTATCTTCTGCAAGGGCTTCAATCTCTAATTTTTCTAAGCTTTGAGGTACATACATACGATACTCAGTAATGTTAGGATCAAACGTCAAATTTCCACTATTTAATTTTAAAGATTTTAATCGGGCACTCGTAATATTGGAAGACTTACCATTATAGGTAATTTTTATTTTATATTCTTTAACATTTCCCAAAGCGCTTTTAACCTTAATTACTACATTATTGACACCACTTTTTAAATTAACTGTTCGCGGTCCATATTTTTTAACAAATGTAGCATTACTATCTTGCAAGGTTGCATCGATAACTGCTTTTGAGACACTAGCAATGGCCGTATATTCTGTGGTATTAGGATCAAATACTGGAGATAATTCTATATTTTTAATACTTAATGAAGCTAAAGAATTATTATCAGTTGTAGAAGACTGGGCAATAGTTGCGGTTTTACTGCTGCTAATATTTCCGGCCGCATCTTTTACCCAAATGTAATAAGTTCCTGGATCCTTCTCAATTGTATAACTGTTTTCATTACTATTATTCCAATTTGAAGATAAATTAGGAGCACTATTTTCATTACTAATATAATATCCCGCTACTCCACTGCCCCCATCATCCGAAGCATTTATCGTTAAATTTTTATTAACAGAAGATGGGATAACCGAATCAATGTGCGGGGGTGTTGTTTCAATTTTCGAAACGGTAACCGATTTATAATTAGCACTAATATTTCCCGCTGTATCTTTTACCCAAACGTAATAAGTTCCAGCTCCTTGCGAAGTTGTCCATGTCGTAGAACTTGAAGCATTCCAATTTGCTGAACCATCTGGTTTATTAGAATTGGTTGATATATAGTAACCAGCAATATTATTAGAACCTTTTTTACTTGTTACGACAATTTCTTTATTTCCGTTCGTCCAATTATTAGAAGTAGTAGCACTTAATACACTCAAACTAGGAGTACTAGCTGTGGCTCCACCTGTTGAGACACAAGAATAAGTCCATACTTTATAACAAACTTTTTTAGTCAAACCCATATTTCGAATAGAAGTAGGATTTAAATTAGAGCAAGAATCTTCAACAACAGTCGATTCATTTTCTTTTCTTTGGTAACCACTAGCACACGTAACTAATTGCTCTGATTTAGTTTCTTCTAAATATTTTCCATCAGAAGTATAGTAACAATGTTTACTTGTTCCATTTCCTTTAGCATTAGTAATATAGCTACTTGAACAAGAATTATTTACCGTTAACGTTTTAGGATATTTAGCTACTCTACCTGTACTATCTTTTACCCAAAAATGATAAGTTCCATTTATTAAACTAACATTGTAACTTGTTTTATTAGAAGCATAATAAGTGGCATTATTTATATTACTTGTTGTTCCCACATAATAGCCTATTATATTACCAGATCCGGTAGTAGAACGAATTGTTATTACATCAGTACCATTAGTTATAACGACATTAGTAATCCTTAAATCTAAAGCATATGACTCATTTATATTTTTCGAAAAAACCGTGATTGATACTGTTCCAACTATTACTAAGAAAACAAATAATATACTTACTATTATATTTTGTCTTTTTGTCATTTTCATATCCAATGCTCCTTATATTCAAATAAATAATATCATTATATTATTTTTTTGTCAAAAAAACTCCTACTTTTTAGTAGCAGTTTTTGTGGCCTTTTTAGTTGAAGATTTAGTAGAGGTTTTTTGACTACCCTCTAGTTTTTCAATCGTCGCATTTAAAATAGAAATTGTCTTACTTTTCGCTTCTTCCGCAGCTTTTTCTAAAACTGGAGTTCCTTTTTCAATTGCTAAGGCAACAATATCATTGGCTTGTTTTTTTAATTGTTTAGCTTTTTGTTTAGCAATATCTAAAGCTTTTTCTTTGTCTAAATCTTTTACTTCTTCTTTTAGATTAGCAATTTTTGTTTCAATTTCTTTTTTAATTTCCGCATAATCCGCATTTTTTACTTTCTTAGCAACATCAGTTGCTTTGTCTTTTAAATCTTGGCGAGATTCACTACCTTTTTTTGGAGCAAATAAAACTCCTAAAGCTCCTCCTAAAGCCGCACCAGCTAAAAATTTTCCTACTCCTCGTTTTCCCATTCTTCATTCTCCTTTACTTTGCTTTCTTTGTTTTTCTTTTTCCGTGAAAATAATCTCGAAAAGGCCATTACAATACCATCGATTAAATGGTTACTCAAAGAAACTATTTTATCAGTAGTAAAATCGATAATGCTAAAAAAGCCATTTAAAGATTCCACCTTTTTATTAACATCATCAACTACTTTTTCCACTTTCCCTAAAGCCGAAATAGCCTTTACACCTAATATTATGCCAATTACTAATAATATTATTAATAAAACATAAATTATTATTGGTAAAAGTTCTTGTAAAAAAGTCATTATCTTTCCTCCTCCTTATTCGTATACATTGAATCAATCAGATTAAATAAATCACTTTCTAAGGTATCATCTAAATCTTTTTTAGAGTCTTCTTTTATTTCATCTAAAACAGCTAAGGAATCATCATCAGTATTTATTTCTTCTTCATACTCTATATCGTCTATTTTCACATCTTCAATGGGTATTTCTTCATCTACTGAATCGATTAATAAATCATTAATTGTTTTCGAAGGTTTTTCTTCATAAAAAGTTTTAGCAGGTGTATCAAAAGTACTTTCGATTTGATCTTCTAGTGTACCATAAGCCTTCTTGCGCACGTCATCAACACTTATCACTTTTTCTTTCGTGTGTTCTTTTTGGGGCTTAAGATCTTTTTTGATGTAATTTTTATCTAAAACGCCAAAGACTGGAGATATAACTGGAGATGGTACAAATTTCTTAGGTTCTTCTTTAGGTTTACTTGGCGTATCAAAACGACCAAAATCAATTTTCTTATTATTGGTTTTATTCTTATTTACTTTATGCTCTCTTTTAGGTGGTTCATTAAATTCGTTTTCATCAAATACCGGAAATTGAAAAGTTGGCTCTGTTTTAAAAGTCTCTCTTTCATTATCCTCTTTAACTTCTTTGATTTCTTTAGTAGCTATTGGTGTAACATCAACTTTGGCTTGATGAACATTTTCCGTTTTTATTGGCTCTGGTTTTTTTATCGGTTTAATTGGTTCTTCTTTTTTTTCAACTTCTTTTTTATAAACTGGTATTTCAATTTCTTCTTCTTCAAATAAAACATTCTTAATCTTGTTCAGTAGTCCCACTTTCTACACCTTCCTTAATCTATTAAATCTGAATCGTGAGTTTCTTGACTATCATCATATTGTCCATAAATTTCTTTATAATGAATGATATTACTATCGGTTTTTTTACTCTCAAAAATATTTATTTCCGTTTCTTTATTCTGTAATACATTCTTACCCATTACATTTTCAATTATATTTTTATTATATTGAATTGAATTTAAAATGGTTATAGCATTAGCAATAGTATTGTTTAAATCATTTTGCTTTACTATTACTTCTATTTTAGCATAATTATACATTATTTCAACTAAATATTTATCATTAACCCTGCGTACTTGCAAATAACCATATTTATTATTCTGCTTTAATTTTTCTTGATAAAAGGCATTTGCTACCGGTTTAAATTCATTATCTACTTTATTATAATAGCTTACTATATCAACATATAAATAATAGGTATATCGATCTGTATTAAGTCTTTCATTGTAATCACTCTGGCTGATAATATTAAGACCTCTTGGCAAATAATATTTATAACCCGTACGAAATTGATTAGATAGTTTATTTTGATTAGCAAAACTATTAGACACAACTTCGGATAAGGAAAGATTATTAATATTGGTACACCCAGTTAATATAACTAAGCCTATAAGCGAGAAAATTAATTTTTTCATATGTTCCTCTACTTTCAACTAAAATTATACCATGAAAAATAAGTAAATAGGAAATTATTTTTTGGTAGCTTTTAAGTAATTTATTTTAATATTTTCTTTCGCAAACTTTTTTTCATACTCGGTCATATAATTTTCTTTAGGAGTTTGATGTAAGTCTAAAGATATGTCTTCTATTTTATAACCATGATTTGTTAAAGAGATGATACTACTTTCAAATAAAGGGACATTGTCTGTTTTTTGAATTATTGTTTTTGTATCTTTAAAAATATCATCATAAATGTTTAAAAATATTTCCGATGTTAAACGTCTTTTGGCATGGCGACTTTTAGGCCATGGATCGGAAAAATTTAAATATATCGTGGAAATTTCGCAAGAAAAAATTTGTTGTAATTCTAAAGCATCAACACGCATTACTTTCACATTTGGTAAGTGGCATGGCGTTAAGTTTTGAATAGCTCGCGCGAGAATACTAGTCATTTTCTCTACTCCAATAAAATTAATATTCGGATAATTCTGGGCCATTTGCTTAATAAAATCACCTTTTCCCATCCCTATTTCTAAACAGATCGGATTATTATTAGCAAATAAATCTTTATATTTACCTTTATACTCCTTCGGATTTTTAATTAAGAAAGCACAGCTATCTAAAATTTCCTGAGCATTTTTGACATTACGAAGTCGCATTTTTATCACTCCTTTGAAACTTATTAAAATTTCAACATATACTATTTACTGAAAAGGGAGGAATCTTTATGAAAAAAGATCGCAACGCTTTTTTTGAAAGTACACAGTCAGCTTCATCATTCGCACCAAATATGATGATGCCAAATCAAATGGCACCAAATGGGATGATGCCATATCAAGCTGCATCTAACTCAAGTAGTTTTTATGCAGGACCTGATATACCTTTTAATACTTATCCTAATATGAACAACGATTATGATAATAAAATATCACGCTTAGAACGCCAAATGCAAAAATTAGAAAACCGTATTTCTAAATTAGAAAATATGATTAATGCCGGTAATAGCAATGACGATATTAACATAAGTTCAAATATGTATATGCTTTAATTTTTAGAAAGATTTACTCTACCTAGAGTAAGTTTTTTGATAAGTTTATTTATAAAAT
>CANRAC010000060.1 GCA_947628495.1 uncultured Bacilli bacterium | reverse complement strand
ATAAATATGGTGTTGCCTCATATGCTATCATTGGTACTTTATTAGTAGGTGCTGCTAGTGCATATATCTATGCTAGAAAAAGTAATAAATAGATTATATCTCATTATTACTTTTAATAAATTCACGGAGTATTTTTGTTAATGCTCTTTTTTCTATGCGAGAAACATAACTTCGAGATATATTTAATTCCTTAGCAATTTCTTTTTGGGTCTTTTCTTTTGTATTATTAAGGCCATATCTTTTAGTAATAATTTCTTTTTCCCGAGGTGATAATGTTTCAAGAAATTTGGTAAGTAATAAGATATTATCTTTATTATGAAGAGTAGTTATCATATCTACTTGATTATCTTTAATAATATCTATTAAATTTATTTCATTTCCATCTTTATCATAGCCAATTGAATCATTTAAACTTACGGTATTTTCATTTTTTTTATTGGATCTAAAGAACATGAGAATTTCATTTTCTATACAACGGGCACAGTAGGTAGTAATTTTCGTTTTATGATTATTTTTATAACTGTCAATTCCCTTAATTAAACCAATAGTACCAATACTAATTAAATCATCGTTATCGGTGTTTTTGGCTTCAAATTTTTTGACAATATGAGCTACTAATCTTAGATTATGTTCAATAAGTTGATTTCTAGCTTCTTTATCGCCAGCTAACATCAAATTGATATACTTTTCTTCCTCTTCTTTATTTAAAGGTTCCGGAAAAACATTATTGGAATAACTTCCCGTAAAAAATAACATGTCTTTTAAAAGACTAAGTAAATTTAATAACATAGTTCACTTCCTTAATAAAATAATATTATTTTCATTTAATAAAAATGTCTTTTATTCCTTTTTTTATACATTTTCAAAGACTTTTTGCCGATAATTTGGTACAATTTATTCATAAGAGGTGAGTAGTTTGAAAAAATATAAAATCGAATTAAAATTATTTATAATCTTAATGTTTATTCTATACTTTTTACCAATTAATAGTTATATGTTTAATAAATTAGATATGGCTAATCTTGTTTATGTTATTTATCCGATTAGTTTTTTTATAACATCAGCTATTGAAAGTAGATACTCTGGTAATTTTTATATTTTTCCTATTTTATCGACTATATTTTATATACCTTTAGCTTTTACTGTGTTTGATACATCTTATTTACCATGTTACTTTATATATATTGCTATTGCTTTATTAGGAGGATTATTTGGTTTATGGTGTTATAGTAATGAAGAATTAAGAAAGTCCTTTAAAAAAGCTATCGGTGTTGTAAGTATTATCAGTATTATATTTATAATCTTGTATAATTTAATTTATATTTTTATGAGTAAGTGTTTAGACTATTATTGTGAATTTATTGATTTTATCAATATTTCGACTATTCAAAATATATTTATAATTGCGATTTTATTAATTCTAGCTATTTATTGTTTTAAGAAAAAAAAGAAAAAAGATTAGGTGATATCATGATTCAAAAACAATTAGAAGATATTTTAAAAACCATATTTAAAAGTTGTGATTTTGATATAGAGAAGGTAACGGTTAATTTATCTAATCGTCCTGATTTATGTGATTATCAATGTAACGATATTTTTAAGTTAAGTAAAGTATTAAAGAAAAGTCCTATCGAAATTGGCGAAAAAGTTGTGGGCTCTCAATTAGATATTGTTAAGAAAACTTTTAAAAAGTTTGAGTTTGTTAGTCCGGGCTTTATCAATATGACTTTAAGTGATGAATTTATTAATGCTAATCTTTCCAGTATGAATTCTACCAATAAATATGGAATTAAAAGTTCCCAAAAAGAGACATATGTGATAGATTACGGGGGAGCTAATGTGGCTAAACCCTTACATGTAGGACACATGCGTACGGCCATTGTAGGCGAGTCCATCAAAAGAATTATCAAATTTATGGGTAATGATATTATTGGTGATATCCATATGGGTGATTATGGGTTACAAATTGGGCAAGTAATATATGGTTTACAACAAGAAAATATTGATTTAGAAGCTATTGATATTAAGGTTTTAAATAGGATATATCCGCAAATTAGTGCTTTATGTAAAGAAAATGAAGAAATAAAAGAAATATGTGCCAATATTACTAAAGAGTTACAAGATGGTAATGAAGAGTATCAAAAAATATGGCAAAAAATTATGGAAGTTTCTAAAGCTGACATGCGCGGGTTGTATGACTATTTAGATGTTCATTTTGATT
Organism: uncultured Bacilli bacterium; assembly: GCA_947628495.1. Lineage (GTDB taxonomy): Bacteria > Bacillota_I > Bacilli_A > RF39 > UBA660 > HGM10766. The sequence continues at coordinate 3,942 of CANRAC010000060.1, read as the reverse complement.
TATGGTATGGTGAAAGTGATGCCTATCCATATTTAGATCCCGTTAAAAATTTATTAGTAAGTAAAAAACTTTTAGAAGAAAGCCAAGGGGCTTTAGTTGTTGATGTCAAAAAGAGCAATGATAAAAAAGAACTCCCTCCGCTTTTATTTCAAAAAAGTAATGGAGCATATTTATATGCTTCAACCGATTTAGCAACAATTTATCAAAGAGTAAAAGATTTTAAACCTAATCATATCTTATATGTTGTTGATAATCGTCAGCAAATGCATTTTGAACAAGTATTTAGAGTAGCAGATAAATCTGGCTTAATGAATTATGAAAACTTAGAATTTTTAGGTTATGGTACGGTTAATGGGGAAGATAATAAACCTTATAAAACCCGAAGTGGAGATGCCCCATCTTTAGCTGATTTATTTAAGCAAACTAAAGATATTTTCATTTCTAAAAGAGAAGAAAATAAAAATATGGATTCTAAAGACTTAGATATCATTGTGAATGCCATTTTAAAATTTGCAGATTTATATAATTCGCGAGATAAAGATTATATCTTTGATTTAACTAAATTTTCCGATGTTACTGGCAAGACTGGTCCTTATATACTTTATACTTATTTAAGAATTCGCAAAATTTTAAGAGAATTAAATCTAGAAGATATTACTTTAAATAATACTATTTATAATGAAATTGATCGAGAATTAAGATTAAAAATATTACAAACACCCGATGTTATTGAAAATGCTTTTCAAGAAAGAAAACCTTCTTATATAGCTGATTATCTTTATGACTTGTGTGTTTGTGCTAATAGTTTTTATACTACTAATCATATTCTGGATTTAATAGATAAAGAAAAACAAAATAATTGGGTATATGTTTTAAATTTAATGAATAATATCATTAAAGATTTATTAAATTTATTAGCAATTGATATCCCAAGTAAAATGTAAAGGAGAGATATTTATGCAAACACGTTATGGAACTAATCCGAAAGATTTTAAAAAATATGATACTACCGAAATTAGGGAAGAATTTTTAGTGGAAAAAATATTTACTAGTGATGAGATAAATTTAACCTATTCGCATATTGATCGAATTATTTTTGGTGGGGCAATGCCCGTTAAAAATAAATTAAACTTAGAGACTGCTGTTAATTCTTCTAAAGACTTAGGTAGTAATTACTTTTTAGAAAATAGAGAATTAGGGATTATTAATATTGGCGGTCAAGGAAAAGTTATTGTTGATGAAGAAGAATATATCTTAGACAATCTAAATGCTTTATATGTTGGTAAAGGCCACCAAAAAGTGGAATTTGTAAACCTTGATAATCCGAGATTTTTCTTGGCTTCTTGTGCTGCTCATCAAGAAAAACCAAATGTTTTAATTGATAATGCCAAAGCTCGTAAAGTACCTTGTGGGGACAGTCTAACAAGTAATAAAAGAGTTATAAATCAACTAATTCATCCTAGTTTAGTTGATACTTGTCAATTATTAATGGGCTGTACAGAACTTTTAGATGGTAGTGTTTATAATACGATGCCACCTCATACGCATGAAAGAAGAATGGAAGTATATTTTTACTTTGATATAGACGCTGAAAATGTTGTTTTCCATTTTATGGGTGAGCCTTCTCAAACAAGACATATAGTAGTGAAAAATGAACAAGCTGTTATATCTCCTAGTTGGTCTATTCATGCGGGTAGTGGAACTAGTAGTTATAAATTCATATGGGCTATGTGTGGCGAAAATAAAGAATTTGATGATATGAATCCTATCGCCATTAAAGATTTAAAGTAAAGCTTTTTCCCGAAAGCTTTTTTTCTATATAAGTAGACCTTTTTTCTAAATTAGTTTATAATTAAATAGGTGATAGTAATGATTTATTTAGATTATAGTGCCACAACACCAGTAATAAATGATGTTATTGATTCTTATAATAAGGCTAGTAAAGATTATATAGGTAATCCTAATTCCATTCATGAGTTAGGCCTAAAATCTAAAAAATTATTAGAAAATGCTTTAGAACAAATGGCTAATTTATTAAATGTTTCGGAAGATGAACTTACTATAACTAGTGGAGCTACACAAGCAAATAATATGGCTTTTAAAGGATTGTTAAAATTTTTACCAGAAAATAAAAAGAACATTGTTGTTTCTAAATTAGAACATCCTTCTATTTATAAAATCTGTGAATATTTAGAAACTTTAGGTTATACAATTTCTTATGTTGATAATGATCAAAATGGAATTATTGATTTTGATGATTTAAAAAAGAAAATAACTGCCGAAACTTTTTTAGTTAGTGTATGTGCTGTTAATAGTGAAGTAGGGATTAGACAACCTTTAAAAACTATTCGGCAAATTATCAAAAAAGAAGATCCTAATATTTTGTTCCATTCGGATATAACCCAAGCTCTAGGTAAAGTAAATGTAAATTTACATGATGTTGATTTAGCTTCGGCTTCCGCTCATAAAATATATGGTCCCAAAGGTATTGGCTTTTTATATAAATCTAAAAAAATAAGATTGGAGCCGCTTATTCACGGCAGTAGTAAAGACTTTAATAAACTAAATCCCGGAACGCCACCTTTACCATTAATAGTAGCTTTTTCTAAAGCTTTACGTTTGGCTTTAACGGATTTAGATCAAAAAGAAAATTTTGTAACTAAACTAAATGAGAAAATCATTCGTAAACTAGAAAAGTACGAAAAGATAAAAATAAATAAAACAAGTTATTCTATTCCGCATATATTAAATATAAGCTTAATGGATATTAAAAGCGAAACCTTTGTGCATGCCATGGCTCAAGAAGAAATATATATTGGTACAAAAACAGCGTGTTCAAAAGGCGAGTTAAGTAATACTGTTATGGCTTTATACGATGATAAAAAAAGAGCTCAAACAACAATCCGCATAAGTATTTCCCATTTGACTACTTTAGATGAGATAAATAAATTTATTAGTATTTTTGAACAAAAATATGAAGAGTTAAATTCTTTAAATCAAAATGATTAGTAAGGATGATTAATTATGGATATATTTGCTCCGGATATATATCAACAGAGTATTTTTACAATTAATTACAAAGCTTTGAAAAAATCGGGGATAAAATGTCTTTTATTTGATTTAGATAATACCTTAGCTCCCATTAATGCTAGTGTTCCAGGGATAAAAGAAAAAGAACTACTGGAAGGTTTAAAAGAAATGGGATTTAAAGTAATTATCATGTCAAATAGTGGTAAAACGCGTTTGGAACCTTTTAAAGAAGGTTTTAATGTTGACACTGCGTTCTTATCTCGTAAGCCTTTGAAGAAAAAATATCAAAAAATTATGAATGTTTATAATTTTAAAGATATTGAAATAGCTGCAATAGGTGATCAAATATTGACTGATGTTTTTGGGGCCAATAGAATGGGGTTTACAAGTATCTTAGTTAATCCTATTAGTAGAGAAGATTTTATTTGGACTAAATTTAATCGTATGTTAGAAAGAATGATAATGAAAAAATTAGCTAAAAAAGGCTTATTTACTAAAGGAGAATATCATGACTAAAAAATGTATAGGCTGTGGATATGAACTACAAACTACGGATGCAAGTAAATTAGGTTATATACCTAAAACAGCTAATAAAAAAGCCGATTTATGTGAAAGATGTTTTAAAATAATTCATTATAATGATGCTAAAGTAGTGACTTTACCTACAGATGAAAAAAGTATTATAGATATTGTGAATAAAAGTAAAAGTCATGTCTTATTTTTAATTGATTTTTTAAATATTAATCTTAAAACGATAAAGTTATATCAAAAAATAAAAAGGCCTAAAACTTTGCTAATTAGTAAAAGTGATATTATCCCTTATTCTTTTAATCGTAATAAGATAATAGCTTGGCTTAACGATTATTATAAAATTGATGATGAAATCATTTTCATAAGTGCTTTAAAAAATCG
>CANRAC010000059.1 GCA_947628495.1 uncultured Bacilli bacterium | reverse complement strand
CATTGATACTTTAAATACTTATTCAGCCGATTATGATGCATCTAAAGCTGGCGTAATTTCTTTAACTCATAATTTTGCTAAATCTTTAGCGCCTTATATTCGCGTAAATGCAATTGCTCCTGGGTGGACCAATACAGAATCAGTTTTAGAAATGAATCCACATACTTTAAAAAACGAAAAAGAAAAAATTCTTTTAAAACGTTTTGCGACTACCGAAGAAATTGCCAATGTTGCTTTATTTTTAGCTAGTGATAAAGCTAGTTATATAAATAGTAGTGTTATTAGAATAGATGGAGGTCAAGCATGATTAAAATAAATCCTGAAGTATTAAAAGTTGCAAATGAGTGTGAAACAGAATTAAAAGATATATTTATGAGTATTGATAATGCGGCTTATAATAATAGCTTAAAAGTTTTAAATGCGTTTCATAAATATAAAATAAGTGAAAATCATTTTCAAGAAACTACAGGATATGGTTATGCGGATTTAGGCCGTGATACTATTGAACAAGTTTTTGCTGAGGTTTTAGGAAGCGAAGATGCTTTAGTGCGTAATCAATTTATATCAGGTTCGCATGCTTTAAATGTAACTTTTTTTGCTTTACTTCGTCCAGGGGATACGATGCTTAGTATCAGTGGAGAACCTTATGATACTTTACATGAAGTTATTGGAATTAAACCTAACGCAAGTTCTTTGAAATCCTTTCAAATCAATTACGCTCAAATTGATTTAAAAGATGATGATTTTAATTATTCAGAAATCACTGAATATTTAAAGAAAAATAAGGTTAAGTTAATTCACATTCAAAGATCAAAAGGGTATTCAACCCGCCAAAGTTTAACTATCGATAAAGTTGAAAAAGTAATTAAATTAATTCGCCAAATAAATTCCGAAGTTATTATTATGGTGGATAATTGTTATTGTGAATTTGTGGAAACTAAAACCCCTATTGAAGTAGGTGCTGATGTTATCGTAGGCTCTTTAATTAAAAATTTAGGAGGAAGTATTGCTCCTAATGGCGCGTATGTGGCCGGAAGAAAAGATTTGATAGAACTAGTAGCTGAAAGATTAACTTTGCCGAAAGAAGGGCGCGAGGTGGGGCCTTCTTTGGGAGTTAATAAACAATTCTTACAAGGCTTATATATGGCTCCTAGTGTAGTCGCCAGTAGTTTAAAAACGGCTATTTTTACTTCCTTGCTTTTAGAAAAATTAGGCTATAATGTCGAACCTAAATATAATGATAAGCGAGCTGATATTGTTCAAAATATTATTTTTAATGATGAGGATAAACTGATTAAATACACGCAAGGCATTCAAGCTGCTTCAGCCATTGATGCTCACACATTACCAGTGGGTAGTCCAATGCCGGGTTATAGTGATGATATTATTATGGCTTCTGGTTCCTTTATTCAGGGATCTTCTATTGAAATATCTTGTGATGGGCCTTTAAGAAAACCATATATTGCTTATCAACAAGGAGCAATTACTTATGATTATGGTAAGATTGCCGTTCTAAATGCAGTCTCTAATATTTACAAAGATAGATAAAATGAAATAAGACAATTTTCGTCTTATTTTTTTGCGCTAAAAAAGGGATTTTTAAATATAGTTTAAATAGGGGAGATGAATTGGATTGAAAATAAAAATAGGAATTCCAAGAGCGCTTTTATACTATAAATATCAAACTTTATGGACGAAATTTTTTCAGAATTTAAATCTTGATGTTGTTCTAAGCCCTAAGACTAACAAAGAAATAATTGATAAAGGCAATCAGTATATTATCGATGAAGCTTGTTTATCATTAAAAATATTTATGGGTCATGTAGATTATTTAAAAGATAAATGTGATTACATTTTTATCCCACGCTTTGCTTGTGTTAAAGAAAATGAAAAAGTATGTACTAATTTTTTAGTTATTTATGATTTAGTTAGAAATTGTTTTCCCGAATTAAAAATTTTGAATTTTAATTTAGATGTAGAAAATAATGAAGAAGAAATAGACGGATTTATTAAAATTGGTAAAGAATTAGGATTTTCCTATTTAGAAATTTTAAGAGCCTATGAATCTGCTAAATCTCAAGAGAAAGCAGCTTTTTTAAATAAAAAAGAAATGCTTATGCATAAAATTAAAAGTGCTAAATTAAAAATTATGGTTGTTGCTCACCCTTATAATTTACATGATGAATTTGTTGGTAAACCAATTATTAAATATTTAGAAAAAGAAGATGTTACAGTTTTATTATCTGATATATATGATAATCAAACGAAAATAGATTGCACAGGCATATCTAATACTTTATATTGGACCTATAATAAAGAATTAATGACATTTATTAAACATTATAAAGATTATGTTGATGGTATTATTTTAGTATCAACTTTTCCTTGTGGTCCTGATTCTTTAGCTAATGAACTAATCATCAGAAGAGTTAAAAATATTCCTATCTCTTATATTACTATTGATAATAATTCTTCTGATACAGGACTTATTACCCGTTTAGAAAGTTTTATCGATATTATTAGAATTCAAAAGGAAAGGAATAATAATCATGTCAAAACCTATAATTAGTTTTCCCCATTTAGGTAATTATGCGGTGCCTTTCTCTTATTTTTTTAAGCATACGACCGATTGTCAAGTTTTAATAGCTCCTGCCATAACAAAAAAGACGATTGAAATTGGTAGTAAATATAGTCCCGATTTTGTCTGTTTACCTTTTAAATACAACTTAGGCAATTTTATTGAAGCTTTAGGCCAAAAGGCTACCATCTTAGCCCAGGCGGGTGGTGGTTGTCGTTATGGTTGTTATGGCGAAGTGCAAGAACAAATATTAAAAGATTTAGGGTATAATTTTGAATTTTTATCTTTAATGAATAATGGCAAAGTTAATATTTTAACAATTTATAGAGCTTTAAAAAAATTAACTCCGCATTTAAACTTTTTTAAATACTTTTATTATTTACTCGTAAGTATGTTAATGATTTATTATATTGATAAAATAGAAAACTTTATTCGTCTTAATATTGGCTTTGAACAAGATAAGGGGAGTTTCAAAAATTTAGAAAAGCAAATGTTGCAAGATTTTAAAACTAATCATGGTTTGATTTCTTTGACCTTAAGATATTTTAAATATAAACGCCGATTTAAAAAACTGCCTTTAAATAAACCATCTAATCCTTTAAAAATAGGAATTATTGGGGAGTTATATACTTCTATGGAACAATTTTCTTCTTACTTTATTGAAGAAGAGTTAGCTAAATTTAATATTGAGGTCAAACGTTTTACTAATCTTACTTATCTTTTAGTAAAAAAGAAATTAGTAACTAAAAAGATGCTTAAAGATGTTAAACAATATGCTAAATATAATTTAGGAGCTGATGGTCTAGATAATGTCGCCAGATGTAAATATTTAATTAATCATGGCTTTGATGGCATTATTCATATAAAACCTTTTGGCTGTACACCGGAAATAGGAGCAATGCCCATTATTAATAAAATTTGTAAAGATTACAATATGCCCATTATTTATTTTTCTTTTGATTCTCAAACCTCGGACGAAGGTATTAAGACTCGCCTGGAGGCTTTAGTAGATATGTTAAAAGAAAGGAAGCGAAAAAATGATTAAATGCTTTTTAGGAATAGATATTGGTTCTATCTCAACTAAAGGAGTTATTATAGACCAAGATAATAACATTTTATATAGTTGCTATTTGTGGACGGAAGGCAATCCCATTGAAGCTGTTAAAAGACTATTAAATAATTTAAAAAAAGATTTTGATGCCAATAAATATAGGATAGTAGCCGTAGGAACAACGGGGAGTGCTCGTCGTCTAATCGGTACAATTCTTAATGCCAGTATTATTAAAAATGAAATAACAGCCCATGCTATTGGTACTACTTCTTTATACCCCAATATTAAAACCATTTTAGAAATAGGCGGACAAGATTCCAAAATTATTTTAATTGAAGATGGCATTGTTGTCGATTATGCGATGAATACTTTGTGTGCGGCGGGAACGGGTTCCTTTTTATCTAGTCAGGCGAAACGTTTAAATGTGGCAGTTGAAGATTTTGGCAAAATTGCTTTGCAAAGTAAAAATCCCACTAAAATCGCCGCCCGTTGTACAGTATTTGCTGAATCAGATCTTGTTCATAAAGCCCAAATGGGTTATAAAAAAGAAGATATCATCGCCGGTCTTTGTAAAAGTGTCGCCGTAAATTATCTTAATAATGTCGGCAAAGGTAAAAGTATCAAACCGCCTATAATCTTTCAAGGCGGTGTAAGTAAAAATATTGGTGTGAAAAAAGCTTTTGAAGATTTATTAGGTTGTGAAGTCATTGCTCCAGAAAACGGCCATTTAATGGGAGCTTTAGGGGTTGCCATTCTAGCTAAAAATTCTCAAAAAGAAATAGCCTTTGATTTTAATATAACCGATACTAATTTTGATACAAAAGGGGTAGAATGTCATAAATGTCCTAATAATTGTGAAATTATTTGTGTTCGCAAAAATAATCAATTAATTGACGCTTGGGGCAATCGTTGTGAAGCGGGAAGTGTGAAAATCTAACGGGATATGGACAATTTAATTGTAAAGATTAAATTATTCATATCTTTTTTCTTTTTGGCCATGCTAAAATAAAGATGGAGGCTATAGAAATGGAAAGAAAAATTAAAGTATTTCAAATTGGTTGTGGCAAAATGAGTAAATATACTATGCGCTATGTTTATGAGCATGGTGCTCAAATAGTAGGAGCCGTAGATATTAATCCAGATATAATTGGTAAAGACATTGCCAATATTATGGATACGGAAGATAAGGGCATCATTATTGATAATGTCGATAATTTAGAATCTTTGTTAGAAACTACGAAACCCGATATTGCTATTGTTACGACCATGAGTTTATTAAATGATGTTAAGGATATTTTATTAACTTGTGCTAAATGTGGAATTAATGCCATTACCACATGTGAAGAAGCTTTTTTTGCTAGTAATTCTAATATATCAGCATTTAAAGATATCGATGCGCTGGCTAAAACTACAAACTGTACTATTGTTGGTAGTGGCTATCAGGATTTTGCTTGGGGTAATCTCGTAGCTTTAATGGCGGGAACTTCGCATAAAATTACTAAAATTAAAGGTAGCTCTTCTTATAATGTTGAAGATTATGGGATAGCTTTAGCCCAAGCCCATGGAGCAGGCTTAACTTTAGAAGAGTTTGAAAAGGAAGTTGCTTCAGTAGATAATATAACTCCTGAAGAAAGAGCCAAACAAATAGAAGAGGGAATCTTTATTCCTTCGTATATGTGGAATGTAGTCGGTTGGCTTGCTGATAAACTTGGTCTACATATAACATCAATGACGCAAAAGTGTCTAGCTTTAACCGATAAAGAAGATTTAACATCAAGTACTTTAAATATGACTATTAAAGCAGGCGATGCGACAGGTATGAGTGCCGTTGTAACAGCCCAAACAGAGGAAAATATTGAAATAGAAGCCGAGTGTATTGGTAAAGTTTATAATAAAGATGAATTTGATAAAAATGAATGGAGTATTATCGGGGAACCTAATACGACCTTAATTTTAAATCGTCCCCAAACAGTGGAACTTACCTGTGCTAACATTGTTAATCGTATACCAGATGTTATCAATGCTAAAGCAGGCTTTATCTCAACATCTCAACTAAAAGAAGCGACATATCCTCTTAAAGATCTTAATGAATATATAAAATAAAGGAACAAGACTTTTGCCTCGTTCCTTTTATTTTTGAGAATACAAACGATATAAATTAATAGAAGGTTTGTTAAACCAACGAAAACTATAATTAGTAGTACCAATACCACTAGAAACAAAGATATCCGTATTTTTAAGTTCATAATAATTATCGTAATATTTTTTACTACCTTTTTTACTTAGGATGGCTCCGACAAAAGGTAAACGGATTTGCCCACTTAAAGAGTGACCACTTAAAACTAAATTGACTTTATAATCTTTAAAATCTTCATAACTATCAGCTTCATGAACTAAAGCAATAGTATAATTATTTTCTTCCGGATGTTCATTTAAATAAGCAAAAGCCGTCTCATTATTTTGACTATCTTTTAATAAAGAGGGAAGTCCACTAACAACAATAGGAACATTACCATTATCATAAACTAATTCATAAGAATTATTTAAAAAAGTAAAGCCCGCATTTTTCATAA
>CANRAC010000058.1 GCA_947628495.1 uncultured Bacilli bacterium | reverse complement strand
AGTATTAAAGAGCTTTATCAACGAGTAGAACCAGCTCTTTTATGTAAAACTGATGAACTGAAAAGAAAAGGATATAAATTTATCAAAAAAGAGGATGTATGGAATGCTTTAAAAAATAATAAATGGAATTCCGCTCAAAATTTATCGTTACATGATATAGTTGATGATATTTTAAATACTCCTGATGAATTTTTTACTAATTACTTTCAAACTGTTTTTAAAAATTTAAAAAGAGATATAAATTTAGAAGAGAATATACTTTAGAAGGTGAGGAACAATGCCAGAAGAAAACACTTTGATAAAATACGAAGACTTAATTAAAAAGATTAAAAAATATATAAAAGATGAAGAAGAACTTAAAAATATTGAAAAGGCTTATCAATTTGCTTTAGAAAAACATAAAGGCAAAAAAAGAATTTCGGGAGAAGATTTTATTAATCACCCTTTATGTGTAACCGATATTTTAGTTTCTTTAAATGTTGATAGTGTGACCATTATTTCGTCTCTATTACATGAAGTAATCAATCATGGTAATACCACAAAAGAAGAAATTGAAGAAGAATTTGGCACCGAAGTAGCTAATATCGTCAATACCATTAGTAAAATTAATAAATTAACTTTAAATGATGATAGTGAGTCATCAGCGATTTATTTAAGAAAAGTATTAGTAGGTCTTGCCGAAGATGTGCGTGTGTTGTTTATTAAATTAGCTGATCGTCTTCATAACATGCGCACGATATGGGCTTTATCATCAGAAGATCAAAAATTAAAAATTAGAGAAACAGAAACTGTTTTAATTCCTATTGCTCATCGTTTAGGAATTAACTCTTTAAAAAGTGAGCTTGAAAATTTATGTTTGAAATATTCACGTCCCGATATATATCAAGATGTTTTGGATAAGTTAAATGACTCTATTGAAGACTTAAATTCTTATCTATTAGAAATGAAAGAAAGTATTTCGGACATATTAACTGAACACGGAATTAAGTTTGAAATTAAAGGACGGGTTAAAAGCGTCCATAGTATATATAAAAAATTAGCAAAAGGTAAAAAGTTTAGTGATATCCATGATATTTTAGCTTTAAGAGTGTTTGTGGAAAAAGAAAGTGACTGTTATTTAGTAGTAGGCTTAATTCATGCTAAATATCGTCCGGTTCCGGGACGCTTTAAAGATTATATCGCCATGCCAAAAGAAAATATGTATCAAAGCTTACATACGACGGTTTTTGGTCGTAATGGCTATCACTTTGAAGTGCAAATAAGAACATATGAAATGGATGAAATAGCCGAAAAAGGTATGGCTGCTCATTGGACTTATAAAGAAAAAGGAACAGTTAAAATTCAAAAAATTATGGAACAAAAATTGGAAATGTTCCGTAACCTGATTGAATCAACTAATGCTTCTAGTGATACGGAATTTGAAGCTAAAGTTAATACTGAATTTTTATCACCAATGATATATGTCTTTACACCAAAAGGGGATGTAGTAGAATTACCAATTGACGCTACACCCGTAGATTTTGCTTATCGAATTCACTCTGAGGTCGGAGATAAAATGGTCGGCGCCTTAGTTAATGAAAAAATAGTGCCTTTAAATTACGCTTTACAAGATGGGGATATTGTTAAAATTAATACCAATAATGCCTCAACGCCTTCTTTAGAATGGTTAAATTTTGTCAAAACAACACAAGCCAAAAATAAAATTAAATCATTTTTTTCCAAACAAGATCGTTTAAATTATATAACTAAAGGGAAAAATTTATTAGAAAAAGAAATAAGAAAGAAAAAGTTAGCTATTAGTGAGATTTTAAGTGATGAAAACATTACTAAAATCTTAACTGAATTAAAATTAAAAGATTTAGAAGATTTATATCTAGCTATTGGTTCACTGCGCTTTACACCAACGTATATTATTAATTTAATTAATCAAGATCGTAAAAGTGTTTCGGATGCTTTATTAGATAAAGTTTTACCAAAGACTTATAATACTAAAAATGATTATAAAGGCGATATAATTGTTTCTGGTACTAATGATATAAAAGTAACTATTGCGAAATGTTGTAAACCGGTTTTTGGAGATGAGATAGTTGGTTATGTAACAAGGGGAGAAGGAGTATCTGTTCATCGTAAAAATTGTAAAAATATTAAGGATAATAAACGTTTAATTGCCGTTTCTTGGAATGAAGTAACCGATAAAACCTATTTAACGGATTTAAAAATTGAAAGTTTACCAAATAAAAATGCTTTATTAGAAATTATTACTAAAGCTTCTTTACGAAATGTTTATGTTGAAACAATTAAAAATAATGATTATGACACGCATTCGCTTTTTGAACTAACTTTAAAAATAAAACAAAAGGAAGATTTGGATAAGTTTATTACGGATTTAGAAATATTGCCTTATATTAAAGAAGTGACAAGGATTAGCCGATGAAAGTCGTTATTCAAAGAGTAAAAAAAGCCACGGTAAAAGTTGATAATAAATTAATCAATAAAATTGAACAAGGTTATTTATTACTGGTCGGTTTTACCCATAATGATACTATAGATCAAGTGGAGACGTGTGTTAAAAAGATTATTAATCTCCGAGTGTTTGCGGATGAGAATAATTTAATGAATAAAAGTATTTTAGATATAAAAGGAAGTATTTTATCGATATCTCAGTTTACATTATATGCCAATACTAAAAAGGGTAATCGACCCTCTTTTATCGATGCACTAAATCCTCAAGATGCTAAGCATTTATATGAACAATTTAATGCTAAATTAAATGAATATGTGCCTACATATAGCGGAGTATTTGGTGCCGATATGCAGGTGGAACTTTTAAATGATGGACCGGTTACGATAATATTAGACAACTAAAAGTTAAAGAGCAATCTTTAATTTTTTTACAAATGTTAAACTTAGTTGAACAGTCGACTTAAATAATTGAAAAAGCTGTCAATATTTTGATTGACAAAATAATAAATTAAATATATTATAAGGCAATAAAATGTAAATAAAGCTGGTTATAGGAGCAAATATGGAAAAAACAATTTTTTATTTAGAAAGTAAGAAATTTAAAGATGAAAAAGGCTATACCTGTTTTAATACTCAAGATATATATCAAATAATTTCTCATAAGTTGGAATATAAAGTTTTTTTACAAATGATAAAATCTTTAATTGTTGATAGCTATGATTATGTAAAGATCCAGCAATTAGAAAAAAAAGATTACGTTTTGTCACTAACTGTTATAAGCAAATTATTTAGAATGCTGTGTGTAGATTCAGAATTACAAATATATATAAGCCTTTTAATAAAAAAAGAAAGACTAACAACGGAAATTATTGCTTTGCAATATCAGATAGACGATTTATTAAAAGCCCGTCAATATATTGCGGATACAGGCAAGTATAAAAATTGGGCTTTACACGCTAATATGACCAGTTGCAAGTTAGCTTTATCTTTAAAAAAAGCCAAAATAAATGAATATTACCATAAAGAAATGAGATGATTTGAATGTTAGAAAATAGAAAATTATTATATATCAATAATATTTTAATGGCTCTTTGTGAAAAATATAATTATGAATTTTTAATAGATTCCGCGCAATTAGGCAAAATAAAAGAGTCAAGAAAAGTGTATTATACAGATTTTCAAAATTTTAATATTGCAGTTTTGAATTGTAACAATTCTTTTATCGTCGCCGAAGTTATTAGCTTAGTTTATAATACCCTCCAATTATTAGGTTTTAAAAAAATAAAATTAAATATCAATAAGAGTTTAATGGGACAATATTCCTTAGAAAAATTATCGGAATATTTAGAATTACTTGATATAACTTATAACTTAGATTCTAAAGAGAGTGATCAAGAAATACTTTGGGATATCCAAATATCTAACTATAAAAATAAACTAAGTATAGGTAAATATACAGACACTAAAATTTCGGGAGAACTAGATTTAAACCAGGTATTAGATATATTAACCAAAGAAGAAATTAAACTACCTTTAGATAACTCTATAGATGTATTTATTTGCTATCATAATGAGGAAGAGAAAGAGACAGCTTTATATTTAAGCCAAGATTTAAGAATTAATGGCTTTAGTTGTGATACCGATTATTTAGATAGTGATTTGGAAAAGCAACTGAAAAAGTCTTTAGAATTTAATAGTAAATATGTTATAATTTTAGATGATCAAGATATAAATAATTTTGTTGTTAATATCAAAGATAATAAGACTAATGAAGAACAAAAAATCCCAATAAATGATTTAGTTGATTATTTAGATATGAATATGTAATAGAAAAAGAGGTATATTTATGCAAACTATTAAAATAAAAGATTTAGAGCAATTTTATGATCAAGAAGTTTTAATTCAAGGATTTGTTGAAAACATTCGCAATTTACAATATGTTATTTTTATGATTGTTAAAGATGAAACGGGCAAAGTGCAAGTAACAATTGAAAAAGAAAATAATGATGAGTTAGTTAAAATAGTAGAAGACTTAACTTTAGAAAGTACTATTAAAGTCATCGGAAAATGTTTAAATAGTCCTTCTGTTAAGTTAGGGGGAAAAGAAATTATTCCCAAAGAAATGGAAATTACTAGTAAATCTTTAGAAGAATTACCAATTAATATTAAAGATAAAGATAAAACTTTGCGAGAAACTAGATTAGATTATCGTTTTTTAGATTTAAGAAGAGAAGATAATAATTTACTTTTTAAAATCGAAACAACATTTGAACATGCTTTAAGAGAATACTGTATTAATAACGGTTTTATGGAAATTCATTCTCCAAAAATATCTGCTTCCGCTGCGGAAAGTGGAGCCGAGACTTTTAAATTAGATTATTTTGGCGAGCAAGCATGCCTTTCGCAATCTCCTCAATTTTATAAGCAAATGGCCATGGCTTCTGGCTTTGGTAAAGTATTTGAAATTGGTCCAGCTTTTAGAGCGGAAAATTCTCATACTTCTTATCATGCGACCGAAATAAACATGGCTGATATTGAAATTTCTTTTATTGATAGTTTTGCAGATGTCATGGATATGGAAGAGGCTTGGTTAAAATATGCTTTTTCGAAAGTTTATGAAAAATATGGTGACCAAATTCAAAAAGAATTTAAAACGGAACTTTCTAATTTAGATGTTGCTTTTCCGCGCATAACTTTTAAGGAAGCTAAAAAGATCTTAAAAGAAGAATATCATTTTGAAGGGGAAAGAACAGATGACTTTGAACGTAAAGAAGAAATGCTTTTATGTAAATATGCCAAGAAAAAATACAATAGTGATTTTATTTTTGTAACTAAGTATCCATTTGCCGCGCGTCCTTTTTATCACAATTTAGATGAAGAAGGTTTAACTAATAGTTATGATTTATTATATCGTGGGGTTGAAATAACTACCGGTGCCCAAAGAGAACATCGTGTAGATATCTTAGTTAACCAAATAAAAGAGAAAGGCATTGATCCTGAATCTTTAGAGTTTTATATTGAATTTTTCAAATATGGTTGTCCACCTCATGGCGGCTTTGCCATTGGAATCGCCCGCGTTTTAATGCAAATGTTAAATATTGATAATATTAGAGAAGCTACATTTATATATAGAGGTCCAACAAGATTAAAACCATAAGAGTAAATTAAAATAAAGGAGAAAATACTATGGACTTAAAAGATATATTTCAAGATAATTATTTAAATAAAGAAGTAACTTTAAAAGGTTGGATTAAAAATCATCGTCGTCAAAAAGAATTTGGCTTTATTGATTTTAGTGATGGTACTTGTTTTAAAAGTATTCAATTAGTTTATGATAATTCTTTACCTAACTTTGACGAAATTTCCCATTTATTAGTAGGAAGTGCTATAAAAATACAGGGAACCGTTATCGAAAGCCAAGGTAATCAAGATATTGAAATTAAAATCACTTCTTTAGAAGTTTTAGTAAAATCTTCTGAAGACAATCCAATTCAACCGAAAAGACATACTCGGGAATTTTTAAGAGAAGTATCTTATCTTCGCCCGCGTACTAATTTATTTAATGCGGTCTTTAGAGTACGTAGTACCGTTGCTGGAGCAATCCATAAATATTTTCAAGAGAAAGGCTATGTTTATGTTCATTCGCCAATTTTAACAGCTAATGATGGGGAAGGCGCCGGAGAAATGTTTAAGGTTACCACTTTTGATTTAGCTAATGTTCCGAAAACTGAAGATGGTAATATTGATTATAAACAAGATTTCTTTGGGCAAAAAGTTGGCCTTACAGTTACGGGTCAGTTACAAGC
>CANRAC010000057.1 GCA_947628495.1 uncultured Bacilli bacterium | reverse complement strand
TCAAAATTCATTTTAATATAATCTTGTTTATCTTCAGGAACAGCCTTTAAAACTTCATTCATAATAGTATCAAAATAATGGCAATACTCCTTATCAGCATCATCAAAGGTAGAAATACTATCTTTCCTAATCTCTATAAATTCCTTTAAAATATCATCGTTAACTTCTCTTAAATTATTCATAACAAAATACCTCCATAAATTTATATTTTTATTTTAATACATAGATAGGCTTATAATTTACTAATACCAATAGTTTAAGCCATTTATAAAAATCATAACTAGGCTACTTTAAAAACTATAAAATAGCCTAATCATAATTGGGCTCAATTTGGGCACATTAGCTACCAAAAAGAACCAAAAATCACATAAATTTACAAAGTTAAAAACTAACGCACACCAAATATACCAACAAAAACCGACAAAAGCCTTGTAAACCAACACTTTGAGAGCTTTACTCATAACCCGAAGGTCGTAAGTTCGAGTCTTACCCCCGCAACCAATAAAAAAATTAATGTAAATAGCTTGTATCTAAGAATACAGGCTATTTTATTATTTTTCACTAATTAATTTTTTAAAAAATTTATAAAAATTAATTTTCACTAGAATATCAATGATTTTCACGATTTTTAATTTTCTTTAATTTTTAGTTTTTTAAACGACTGGCTAAACAAATTATGTAAAATTTGAAAATGTTTAGCCAGTGTTGACATTACTGGCTAAACAAAGCCTAAAGGTAAAGAGTCTGTAGCATTATCGCTCCATATCATCTGGTATGAAAGTATCATTTGAAATTAAATTATTAGTTAAATAGTATTTATTAATCTTTGCTAGTTCATTTGTTTTAAACTTTTCTTGTATATCTGTATAGACATTATATACCATATCAATATCGGACTGCCCCAAAAGACTAGCAACTACCATTGGATCGATACCTGCCTCAATACATCTTGTACAATAAGTATGTCTTAAACTATGAGTAGAAATATCTTCAATGTTAAAATTAATTTTTAATATTCTTTTTAACTCTGAATTAACATTAGTTCTTCTAGTATATCTCTGTCTTTCCGGTTTAAACAATAATTTTTCTTCATTATTTTCTTGAAGTTCTGCAAATTTCATTTGTTCAATGATATGTGGGTATAAATAATCAGGCACTGATAAAACTCGTTTACCAGATTCTGTTTTTGTAGTTTCTCCCATTATAATTGCATTATTCTCATCAGTAGTTAATGTTCTACGTACTCTCATTTTCCTATTTTTTAAATCAATATCATCTAGCGTTAATGCTAAAACTTCTCCAACTCTTAACCCCATATACATTTGAATTAAAAACACATTTTTATATCTACAATTATTAATATTTTTATCTAATAACCAATTTGTAAAATTTTGTTGCTCATCAAATGTTAAAGCTCTAACCTTTTTTGTCTTTTTTAAGCTTTTAGGTTTAATAACATTTGTCATAGGATTTCTAGTTAAATAACCTTTATTAAAAGCCATTTTAAAAGTCTGATTATACAGTTGATATATTTTAGCAATAGAAGATTTACTTAAATCTTTATAATAGTTAATTGTGCTTTGTAATTCTTCTGTAGTAATTTTATCTATATTTTTTGAACCTATAGGCAATTTCTCAATTTGCTCAATAGTTCTCATAACTCTACTAAATTGAGTGGGCTTTATTTGTTCTGTATTTAATTTTGTTTTCAAATTAGATTTCATAAATTCACATAAAGGAATTCCATTATGTTCAATAAAAAGTGAATTTTCCTTTTGATACATAATACTTTGAATATATTTTTTTGCTTCTTCTTGTGTTTTAAAACTTTTAGTTTTCTTTTTCATTGTTCCAGTTTTAACGTCATATTCTCTATACTGCGCACAAAAGCATTTTCTTTGTTTATTATAAAATACAGAACCTTCACTACTTCCTTTTACAGCCATATTAAATCCCACCTTTTCTGTTCATTTTCCATAATAAATAGGTTGCAAGAGTAATACCTTTTCTTTTACCAACAGAAATTGTAGGAAAATTACTTTGTTTCAATAAGTCATAGGCTTGATTAATACCAATATGCAAATCTTTTGAAATATCTTTAGCAGATAATACAATAAAAGGATTTTCTAATTTATTTAGATAATTCATAACAATTATTTCATCTAATGAATTTTTTTCTTTAGTATCAATTACTTTTACATTTTCATTCATACTATTCATTTTTTATCTCCATTTCTTAATAAGGTAGATAAAGTCATTTCTATATTAACAAGAACACTTATTAAATTTTTTTCAAAATCAAAAGTAGATAATTTACTATCATATTCTCTATCAAAATCACGATCATATATCTTCATAAAATTTTTAGGGATATTTACTTTACTAATAACTTCCGAACTATTATTATAAGATTTATTCATTAAATCTTCAGTATACCAGATAATATTTTCTTGTGAAATACTTTGAAACTCTCTAGTATTTCTATTAATTTCTACAATAATCAAATCACCAGAAATATTATATAAATCAAAGATTACATTGAAAGGCATATAACGCATTTGCTTTTTATTATGACAAACAATATATACATTTTGATAGGGAATAATATCAAGTTTCCTTTTGATAATGGCCTTTTTTAAAGCAAATACATTGGGAATAATTTTAACTTTTGGAGGTTTATTAGGTTCTTTATACAATACCCTAATGGAATCTCTATGCGTTGCCTTTTCGAATGTGGAAATGTTTTTTTTCTTCTTTTTACTCATATTAAGAAATCCCACCATTCTTAAGATTATCTACTTTGCATAAGGTAGATAAATTATTCTTAAAGTGGGTAATTGCTTTATTTCTTAACGAAATAACTTCATTTTTTTGCAGTTTTAATCTTCGACCGATATCATTTAATTTAGAATTTTCAATGTACGATAGATATAACACTTTTCTTTCAAGAGGGGGAACCAATTTCATAGCTAAATAATATGTTTTATTAGTAAAGATATTTTCTAGATGGTTAATATCTACATCAATATTATTAGCCTTTTCCATTTGCCTTTGATAATAATTATTCATAAGTATTTCTTTTACTTCTTCATTAGGTAACAAAATATCTTTTGTAGACATACTTAAATCAGTTTTTAATTTTTTATGATTTTTCATTTTGAAATCTCCTATAAAAATATTTGATTTCTAGAAATCTTTTTATTGTTCGAACTGACTTTAGTGTAACACGGAAAAAGATAGAGTAATAAAAAATGGTTCAAAGTATATCAAAATGGTTCAAGTGTAAAGTAAGTTTGCTTTATAAAAAAAGAACGACTAATTTTATTTTTAGTCATTCTTCTAATCTTTATATTTTAATGCAATGATACTAATAAACTTGTTAGGGGAGAGAAAATAAGGATCAAATTGTATACTTAGGTATTTTTCAAAATTCTTTTTTGCCTTTGTATAATCTATTCTATATAAAACATTTTTGATATTATCTTTTACATTTTTTAGTTTATAATGCTTATATGAAACAAATAATTCTAAAATTTCTTTGTAAGAATGATCGTGCAAGTTATTTAACACAATATATTCTATTAATTCTTTCAAATAAATCGTTCCTTTACTACTAGGATTTAATCCTAATTCAAAAAGTATAGCATAAAGCGAATATGAAACTTTTACTTTATCTTTCGTACAAGCATCATATACACTTTTCATGTACTATCCTTTCTCATATATTTCATAAGATAAATATATTATATTATCATTATGTAAACAAATCAAAAGATAGTAAAATTGCAGTATACGCAACAAAAGTTGCACCATACGAAATATTTATAAAGAAAACAAAGATTTTTTAGACTATTTTATATAAAAAAATAACTTTAAATAAAGGAAAAAAGAAAAAAATACAAAATGTTGCACTATATGCAATATTTTGAAATACTTAAAAACACATAGAAAAAGGAGATTATAAAAATCTCCTCATCTAGTCTTAGCAACCTCCACTGCCACCGTGGATATGATACGATTGGGTATTTTGATTTTCTCATTTCTCATTTGTCCTTTCTATGAAAACTCTATTTTTTACTGCACATAAATTAGAAAGTCCAAACAAGAGTGGAGATTCTATATACAATTTGAGCCACCGGCGGTAGCTCAAATAATAACATTTATGTTACAATTCAAGCTAACGCTTGGGCAAAATCGTATAAAAGACTTTACCAAAATAGGTAAATATATTATACCATAAAAAGGCATTAAAATCAAACGTATCAACAGTTATAGCAATTATATGTGATATTGATTTAATAGTAAAAAAATAGTATAATTATTTTGTGATATGGGGGTGCATATATAATGTCTGAATTTGATAGTAAAGACTTTGGAGAGAGGCTCAAAAATTACAGAATAAAAAGAGGCTTAAGCCAAGAAAATCTTGCCACAAGTCTTCATAAAAATAAATCCACTATTAGTAGATATGAAAAAGGAGAACTTTTACCAGATGTAAGAGATATTAGTATTATTTGTGAAGAATTAGGAATATATGAAGCAGATTTATACGGAAATGATACCAATAGAACAACACAGCATAGTAAATCAATAAATCCTTTTCATACAGATAAATTATATGTTTATTTTAATGCCTATAATTTTAGAACTAAAAAATTTGCACCAGATAAATACATATTAGAATTAGAACAGAAACAAAATATTTGCAAAGTGAAATTCATAGATTATCATGATAAAAGGATATATTCAGAAGGATACTTAATATGTAATGATGAAATTGCATTTGCAGTAATGGAAAATTATAGACCCACAAGCACTAGAATTGACGTTCCTGTTATTGAAATCAATATTTGCAACGGTACAGACGGTTTAATGCTTGGTGGCTATTTTGGAACAAATGAAAAATGTGAGCCTAGTTTAAGAAAGTGCTATGTTTCAAAGAAAAACGTTGATTTTACTGATGAAATGTTTAAAAAATTAAAATTAAATGAAAATGAACGAGAAATATTAAATAAGCAAAATGCTTTATATTTAGATATATTTAATGTATAAAAATAAAAGTAAAATAAATAGTAATTTTTATTTATGAAAGGACTGTATGTAATGCAAAAAATGCAAGAAGATAAGTTTGATGAAATAGAACCTATAACAAAACAAGGAGAAAAATGTTCACATGAAGTGGTGAAATTATATATATTAGGATCTCATACTGATTATGGTTGTGTAAAATGTAAAATGAAATCACTAATTTTAGAAGATTTTGAAACACATAACTAAAAATAGTAGTTTGTAAAAAAATTAAAAGGAATGGTTGCAGATGACTCGTTTGCTATTTTGACTAAAGAAGCTATAAAAGTAAAAGATTATTTTATAAAAACAATTCAGGAAAAATATAGTATTAAGATAATAAATTTATACGAAAATGCCGATGCATTGATAATTGAAGATTCTTTAATTATACTTATTTCCATATATAAATTTCCTGATAAATATTTGGCGATTAATGACAAAGGTTTAGATTGTTCTTCTATGGAATTTGAAGAATTAACATATAATTATCTAAATTTGTGTGAGTTAGATAAATAGTAATTTGTTGGAGGAAAAATTGTATGGAAAAAGAGAAAAAAATTAATATGAAAGTAATTATTCCAGTTATTGTTGCTATTGTGATTATAGTTGTATCAAGTGTAATTATAATAAAAAAACAAACAGATATAAATGTTATGAAAGAAAATAATAATATGAGTGAAAAAAATGAAATAATGGTTGAGCAAGATGGCACAACAACTATTTCTCTTGAAGAATTTTTAAATCATATTAAGAAAGTTGATATAACAACAAAGAACTGGAAAGAATATTTTGAGTTTGAACAAACAACAGAAGAAACAAAAGACCCTTTTGGAGAAGTTACTGGTTTGCAAACTCATAATGTAATAAAAGTAAGAGATAATAATTTGAGTTATAGTTCTTATGCAGTATTAGAAATAGAAATACCAAAAGGAAAAGCTATTTATGATACAAAGCAAATTGCTTATTTAGAAAACGGAAATTCTTATAAGTTTTTTGATAATTACATTAATGGAACTATTACAACAGATGAAATAACTTGTACAAAAGCAAAAGGTTCAGTATTTTATTTAGATTTTCCTTATAATTATTGGAATTTGGATAAAGAAAACAATACATATTTTATATGCTTAAGAGAAACTTCTAGTGTATTTGGAAAATATTATAAAAATGATAACTTAATAAATTTTTTATATGAACTAAAGAATTTAGATGATAATTATAAAGAATTAATAAGTAATTGTTCTGCTTTAAAAGATATTGAATTGTTGAAATAGATTTGT
>CANRAC010000056.1 GCA_947628495.1 uncultured Bacilli bacterium | reverse complement strand
GTTGTCATTTATCTGCGTAAAGATGCCAATGCTAATGTTGTATTAAATAACTTATATAAACATACGCAATTACAAACATCTTATGGAATTAATTTATTAATGTTAGATCAAAAACGACCAAAAGTATTATCTTTAAAAGAAATTATTTCTAAATATATTGATTATCAAAAAGAAATTATAATTCGTCGTACAAAATTTGATTTGGAAAAAGCAGAAGCTAGAGTTCATATTTTAGAGGGATTAAAGATTGCTTTGGATAACTTGGATGAAGTTATTAAGATAATTAGAGGTTCTAAAACTGATGTGGAAGCGAAAGAACAATTAATTTCCCGCTTTGGCTTAGATGATGTCCAAGCAGATGCTATCTTGGAAATGCGTTTACGTCGTTTAACTGGACTAGAACGTGACAAAATTGAAAAAGAATTAGCAGACTTATTAACAAGTATTGCTGATTATCGAGCTATTTTAGCTAGTGAGCAAAGAGTATTAAATATAATTAAAGAAGAATTAATTGAGATTAAAAATAAATATGCTGATGATAGACGAACTGATATTGATATGACAGCGATTGAATTTATTGAGGACGAGTCCTTAATTCCTGAGGAAAATATTATGGTTGCTTTAACAAACAAAGGTTATATTAAACGTACACCAGTCGATATTTTCCGCTCTCAAAATCGTGGTGGAGTGGGTGTAAAAGGAATGTCAACCAACGATGAAGATTTCGTTGAACACTTGATTAACTTATCAACACATGATTATATTTTATTCTTTACTAATAAAGGTAAAGTATATCGTTTAAAAGGTTATGAAATACCAGAATTTAGTCGTCAATCTAAAGGGCTACCAATAATTAATCTATTGCAAATAGAGAAAGATGAGATGATAAATTCAGTTATTACGATAAATTCTAATGAAGATGTAAGTTATTTATTGTTTGTAACCAAAAACGGATTAGTAAAGAAAACTAAACTAGAAGAATTCTCAAAAATTAGAAATACTGGTAAGATTTGTATTAACTTAAAAGATACTGATGAATTGATATCAGTTAAAAAGACCAATGGTAGTGCCTCAATCTTATTAGAATCTAATTTAGGTAGAATGGTTAAATTTAATGAATCTGAAGTAAGAGTTATGGGTCGAACTGCTAGTGGTGTAAGAGGAATTAATTTAAACGGTGGTAAATGTATAGGAGCTGAAATTGTTACTGATGATAAAGAAGTATTAATTGTTACTGAAAAAGGCTATGGTAAGAAAACAAAAATCTCCGAATATCGTCAAACTAAGCGAGGAAGTAAAGGAGTAAAAGCTTTAAATATCACTGATAAAAATGGTACTATTGCTTCATTTAAGTTAGTAGAAGAAAATAAAGATTTAATGATTGTAACAAATAGCGGTATAATCATGCGTATGCCTCTAGATCAAATTTCAACTTTAGGACGTGTAACTCAAGGAGTAAGATTAATAAATTTAAAAGACAATCAAACAGTTGCTACCATAAGTTTGGTAGATAAAAATGAAGAAGACGATGATGTTTCACGTGAAACATCAGAAACTCAAAGCGATAAATAAAACAATGTTTCACGTGAAACATTGTTTTTATATACTTATTTAAACTAAAATATAATCTGTTAATAAAATAGTTTATTATTTGTTTGTTATGATTGTTCACGGTTTAAAATTGCATTATACAATGTTTCACGTGAAACATTGTATAAAAAAGTTGTGAATTAATTTTAAATTTGTTAATATACTTTTGTGCAACAAATATATTGTAAATTGGTCAGGATCGGAAGATAGCAGCCACATCAATCCCTATTTGTGTGCACTTTTTTGTTTAGGAGTATATTTATGAATGAAAAATATATGCAAATGTGCTTAGAACTTGCATTAAAAAATCAAAAAAAAGAAGAACTACCAATTGCAGCTATATTGGTACAAAAAAATAAAATTATCAGTAAATGCGTGAACAATAAAAACATAAACCACAATGTTTTGGGCCATGCCGAAATCTTATGTATTAAAAGAGCAAGTAAAAAATTAAAGAGGTGGAATTTAAATGATTGCCAGCTTTACGTAACACTTAAACCTTGTGAAATGTGTGAAATAATTATAAGAGAAGCCCATATCCCTGAAACTTATTATTTGATTGAAAGATTAGAAAATAAAAAAACTTACTCTAAAAGTAATTTTATAGAGATTCCGGGAATGAAAAAAATAAAAGAAGAATATAAAAATAAATTGAAAAAATTCTTTGAAAATAGAAGATAAACGACTATAAGTATGCTATAATTATAAGTGTGGAAACAGGTGATGACAACATGGATTATAAAGTGCTTTATCGTAAATATAGACCACTATCTTTTGATGATGTAACAGGTCAAAAAACAGTAGTAAATACTTTAAAAAATGCTATAGTACAAAATAAAATATCTCATGCATACATATTCACAGGGCCAAGAGGAACAGGAAAAACCTCACTAGCAAAAATTTTTGCTCGAAGTATTAATTGTGAGAATAATCAACAAGGCAATCCTTGTTTAAATTGTAATTCGTGCAAAACTTTTAATGATAATCCAGATATAATTGAAATTGATGCCGCATCCAATAATGGGGTAGATGAAATAAGAGAATTAATAAATAATATTAAGTTATTACCAAGTAATTCTAAATATAAAGTTTATATTATTGATGAAGTACATATGTTATCACAAAGTGCTTTTAATGCTTTATTATTAACATTAGAAGAACCACCTGCTCATGTAGTTTTTATTTTAGCAACTACGGACATTCAAAACGTTCCTATTACTATATTATCTCGAACTCAACGTTTTGATTTTTCTAGAATTTCTGTAGAAGATATATGCAATAGATTAACGTATGTTTGTTCGCAAGAAAAAATAAAAATTACTCCTGAAGCAATTACAGAAATTGCCTATTTGGCCGAAGGAGGCTTACGAGACGCCTTAAGTATTTTAGATCAAATTGCATCTTTGGCCACCGATGAGATAACAATTGAAACAGTAATAAATACTTTTGGCACAATTTCCAATATAAAAATTAAGAAATTTA
Organism: uncultured Bacilli bacterium; assembly: GCA_947628495.1. GTDB lineage: Bacteria > Bacillota_I > Bacilli_A > RF39 > UBA660 > HGM10766. The sequence continues at coordinate 3,715 of CANRAC010000056.1, read as the reverse complement.
TAGATATAGTAGAAAGTAATGATATAAAAGTAACACTAGAAATGCTGCAAGAATTTAAAAATTCTGGTATTGATAGCAAAGTATTTATTAATAAACTGATTAATGAATTAAAAGAATTAGCTATTAATATTAAATTGAATGCAGTAAAAGAAAAAAGATTAACATTTGAAAAAATAAAAAGTTTAATATTGGAATTAACTAATTTATTAGCTAATAAATCGATTAGTATTGACCCATATATTATTGTGGAAATGATAGTCTTAAGTTATATGAATGCTAATATGGAAAAAAACAATGAAAAAGAAACTGAATATTTCCTGGGAAATAATAAAAAAACAGAAATAAGCCAACAAAATAATCGGGAAATAAAGATAAAAGCCGAAAAACAGAAAGATTTGATAGAGAAATTTAAAGAAATTAGAGTTAATAATTGTTTGGCAGAAGCTAGTAAGCAAATTTTAAATACCGCCAAACTTAATTGGCAAAGTTTTTTAGAAAAAGTAAAACTAGTGGATAATAATATATATTTAAATGTTTGTGATACAGATATCGTTGCAGCCTCAGATGATTATGTTATAATAGAAACATTAACCGACAGTTCGGCAGGTTTAATAAATAAGCAAACAACGATAATTGAAAGGGTATTAAGAGATCAACTGCAATTGAAATGGAAAATAATTGCGGTCTCTAAAGAAGAATGGAAAAATATAAAAACTAAATATATTGAAGATATAAAGAAACAAATAAAATATGAAATAAAAGAAGAAATTTTATTAGAACCTTTAGAAAAAAATGAATTAGAAAATTTAGCGAGTGATATATTTTCCGAAGATAAGATTGAAATAGTAAAGGAATAGGTGATAAAAATGAATATGCAAAGTCTTATGGCGCAGGCGCAAAAAATGCAAAGAGATTTAATGAAAAAAAAGGAAGAAATCAATAATCAAACATTTGTGGGAAAATCTGAGTTAGTAGAAGTAGTTTTTAATGGAAAAAAAGAATTAGTTTCGATTAAAATTGATAAAGAAAAAAAATATGAAGCTGATGATTTGGAAATTTTAGAAGATATGATAAGTATAGCCATAAAAGATGCTCTTACCAAAGTTGATAAAGAAGTAGATGAAAAAATGGGAGCCGCTGCCGGTCCTCTTAACGGGTTATTCTAATGATATATCCTACAGATTTAAGTGAAGCCATTGAAAGTTTCAAAAAGATACCTGGTATTGGCGAAAAAAGTGCTGAAAGACAAGTTTTGGCAATTCTAAAATTACCAGAAGAAGATGTAGTAAATTTCGCCAATAGTTTATTAGCTATAAAGAAAAATTTACATCCCTGTCAGATATGTGGGCACTTAGCTACCAATGATATTTGTGATATATGTGCTGATTCCGAAAGAGATAAAAAAGTCATTTGCATATTAGAAGATTTTAAAAGTGTCTTTGCTTTTGAAAAATCGGGAAATTATAATGGCACGTATCATGTGTTAAACGGATTAATTTCTCCTATCGATGGAATTGGACCTGAGGACATCAACATTGCCAGTTTAATTAAGCGAGTTGACGAGTTAGGAGAATGTGAAATTATAGTGGCTTTAAAAGCTAGTGTTGAAGGAGAAGCAACAACAATGTTTATTCAAAAATTATTAAAAGATAAACAAATTAAGATTTCCCGTTTACCATATGGTATTCCGATGGGGGCAGAAATTGATTATTTAGACCCTTTATCGTTAGATAAAGCCCTAAAAGATCGCAAAGTTATATCAGAAAATTTATTTCCTGGGAAATAAAGTACTAAAATAAAACTTTTTATCATAATTTTTAACAGGGAGAAAATTATGATAAGAAAAATAGTAACTATAATTAGAAAAATTTGTACATCAATATTAGTAATTTATGGATTAAATTTAGTTTTGTCGGCAGCAAACATTTTTATTCCTATTAATTTAATCAATGTAGGCGTTGTTTCTACTTTAGGTTTTCCAGGTTTATTTTCTTTGGTTTTAATGTTCTTTATAACAAAGTAGAGGTAATGGTTGTGATAATAAGTAAAAAAATTAATGACTTAGTAAAAAAATATCATGAGAATAAACTTTCCCATGCTTTTTTGCTTGTAACAAATGATATAAATAAATGCAATAAAGATATTGTAGAGCTGATTAAAGAAATAAGCTGTCCAAAAAAATATCAAGATGCTTGTCAAGATTGTAACTTATGTTATCAAATTGAAAATGATGTAATTCCCAATATAAAAAAAATATATCCCGACGGGCAACAAATTAAAAAGTCTCAAATATTAGAGTTAAAAGAACAATTTAAAACAAAGCCTTTATACATTGCCAACAATATATATATTATAAATTACGCGGAGAAGTTAAATAGTGCGGCTGCTAATACCATGTTGAAATTTTTAGAAGAGCCAGAAAACAGTATTTTAGGATTTTTTGTCACAACTAATAAAGAGGCAATGTTAGAAACAATCAAAAGTCGTTGCCAAATAATTTATAATCCTTATGATAATGAAAATATAACCGAAATTTTAAATCTCACAGATCAGCAGTTAGAAGAGTTTACAGAAATCGCTAAAGAGTATTTGCCTAAATTAATTAATAAAACGGAAGATGGTATTTATCTAAATAAAAAATATATATTAAGTGTCTTTACGGAAAGAGAGCAAATTATTAAATTTTATAACTATTTATATTGGCAGATAAGTGAAGTAATCAATAAACCAAATCAAAATGATTTAGAAATTCTGAAAAATATTCCATTTGCTCAGCTATTAAAAATCCAAAAAGCTCTTTTTAATGTCTTGGAAAGTAGCTTATTTAATGTTAATATAGAATTATTACTGGATAACTTTGCTTTGGAAATGGAGGAGTTATAATGCAAACCTATGGTGTGACTTTCAAAGAAAAGGGAAAGATATATTATTTTAACTACGATGAGGATGATTTAGAACCTAAACAAGAGGTTATAGTAGAAACTGAAAATGGAGAGCAATTTGGTTGGGTTGAGAAGAGGATTCAAGAAGAATTAAATTTAATGAATATAAAAGATATTGTTAGAAAAGCGACTGAAGATGACAAAAAAAGAAACAAAAAAAATCAAGTCGATGCGGCAAAAGCATTAAATGACGCGAAAAGAATTGCCAATGAGTTAGATTTAAGTATGAATTTTATAGATGCTTCTTTTAACTTTGAAAGAAAACAACTATTATTTCATTTTACGGCGGAGGAAAGAATTGATTTTCGGCAATTAGCTAAATCATTAGCAAACATTTACAAAACTCGTATTGAACTTCGTCAGGTAGGAATTAGAGATAAGGCAAAGGCTATTGGAGGAATTGGTAAATGTGGGCGTTGCTTATGTTGTAGAAACTTTTTAGATCATGTCGGAAATATTTCTATTAACATGGTTAAAAACCAAAATATAGCTATTAATCCTTCTAAGATAAATGGACAGTGTGGTAGATTACTTTGTTGTCTAACTTATGAAGATGAAGAGTATACTAGATGTCAAAAAGGCATGCCTCAAGTAGGTGATATTGTCAAAACTGACTATGGAGAAGGTAAAGTTACTAGTGTCGATATATTAAATCGAATGTATAAAGTTGACATCAATGGAACACGTTATGAAATAAAGGTGAATTGTGAAAACTGTCCAAAATGATTTATACGATTATGGAATGAAAATATTTCAATTAGAAGAAGGCTTCA
>CANRAC010000055.1 GCA_947628495.1 uncultured Bacilli bacterium | reverse complement strand
CAAGCGCCGCTGCTGTTGGTTCATTAATAATACGTTTTACATCAAGACCCGCAATTTTACCAGCATTTTTTGTTGCTTGACGTTCTGCATCATTAAAGTAAGCAGGCACGGTAATTACAGCTTCCGTTACTTTTTCACCTAAATAAGCCTCCGCATCAGCTTTTAGTTTTCCTAAAATCATAGCACTTACTTCTTCAGGTGTATATTTTTTACCACTAATTTCCACTTTTTCACTTGTTCCCATTTTTCTTTTAATGGAAATAACTGTTTTATCAGGATTAGCTATAGCCCCACGCTTAGCAGCAGCACCAACTATTGTTTCATCATCTTTTTTTAAGACTACAGATGGAGTTGTTCTTTCTCCTTCTGCATTAGTAATTACGGTAGGATTTCCTCCTTCCATAACTGCAACACAACTATTTGTTGTACCTAAATCAATACCTATTATTTTACCCATATTTATCACTCTTTCTTTCTATTTTTTATTCATTTACTTTGACCATTGCTGGTCTTATAACTTTATCTTTATAAGTATATCCTTTTTGTAAGACAGCCAGAACTACATTTGGTTCTTCTTCAATAATACTATCTTTTAAGACAGCTTCCATTTTATAAGGATCAAATTCTTGTCCTAAACAAGCAATTTCCTTAATTTCAAACTTTTCCAAAGTTTTTAAAAGATTAGCATAAATTAATTTAAAACCCGAAAGATATTTTTCATCAGTTGTCGTATCCATCTCAATTGCTCTTTCAAAATCATCAATTATAGGAAGAATACTTTTAATAAATTCTTCGCCATCATATTTTAATAACTTTTCTTTTTCTTCACTTGTTCTTCTTAAGACATTAGCAAGTTCTGCTTGCACTCTTAAACATTTATCATTAAGCAAAGCGTTTTCTTCTTTTAATTTTTCTAATTCTTTATTAACCTTTGGCTTTTTCGGTTTTTCCTTTTTAACTTTTTCTTCTTCTTTTATTTCTTCTTGTTTTTTTTCTTCTTTCATATAGTCTCCTTTATCTATTACCAATATTTTGATTGATGTAATCTAGCAAAGCAATTACTCGATCGTATTCCATTCGTTTAGGTCCAACAATTGCTATTGTTCCTTCTTCTCCATTAATGTTATATTTAGTTTTAATAACAGTAACATCATCATCAAAATGATTATCTTGACCAATATAAACATTGATACCATTTTCATCTTCTTCAATATTTTTAATTAAATCTTCATCTTCAAATTTATTAATGATATTTTTAATTTTAGCAGCATCAGAATATTCTGGCTGTTTTAACATATTGGCTTTTCCACTAAAGAAAACATTTGATGAATTTTTGGCAAAATCATTAAAAGCATCATAGAAAATATTGTAAATTGCTTGATACTCACGCACCTTTTTCGCAATAATTGGTTTAATATCAAACTCTAAACGCGCACTTACCTCATCTATGGGCGTGCCAACTAACATTTTATTAATTATCTCACTTGTTTTAACAACTTCATCAATAAAAATATTTGGTGCTAAAGTAAACTGCTTATTTTCGACTATTCCTTTATCGGTACAAACTAAAGCCACGATTTTATTATCACTTAAAGGAATAATACTAACTTGTTTTAGTTCATTATCTTTACTACTTTTACCTAAGACAATAGAAGTATAGTTAGTAATTTCAGAAATTATTTTAACGCACTCATTAATCGCATCACTAACTTCTAAAGCATTATTATGGAAAATAGTTTGTAATTTTAAAACATCTTCACCGGTTAATTCTTTTGGTTTCATTAAATTTTCAACATAGTACTTATATCCTTCTTCACTTGGTATTCTTCCTGAGGATATATGATTTTTTTCGAGCATTCCTAAATGCTCTAAAGTTGCCATTTCATTACGAATAGTCGCGGAGGAACATTTTAATTTGCCACATAATGATTTAGAACCTACAGGTCGGGCATTTTTAATATAACTTTCCACTATTTCCTTAAGTAGTTTCTTTTGTCTGTCGTCCACTTCATCACCTCATTTTTAGCACTAATGAAACTTAAATGCTAATATCATTATAATATTATGCTTAGCACTTGTCAATATATGAGTGCTAATTTTTAATTTTTTTTACAAATTAAAAGATTACCTACGTAGCACAGGTAATCTTTAATATTTATTAAGTTGCCTAGTAAAAGCTTTTTCAATAATATTAACATTTTCTTGATTTGTAAATTCTTGTGTTTCTAAAGCATAAGCTTTTAAAGATTGTTCTAAAATCATTTGTAATTTAGCTCTGATTTTTAATAATTCTTCTTTATTTTCAATCTTTTTTTCTTTAAAAACATTGTTTTGTACCCATACAATATTTAGAGCATTTAATTTTTCTACTTTTTCTTGTTCTAATTTATTATACATATATTTATGTTTTTGACTCATTAACCAATTACTTAAATTAATACTTTCCCCGTCAACTATTATTACATAATCATGAGGAATATTAATGTGTTTATATCTTTTATAAAAATTTTCTTTTAATAACTCATAATAGAAATTCCAATCTCGTTTAAAATTCCATTTAATATTTAATTTTTCTAAATACGCAATTTTTTCTTCACTTAAAATATTCTTTTTTTGGCGTTTTCTTTGAGAATTAATCCACACTCCCAATTTAATTGTTTTAGTTTTTTCTTTAATTTCATAGTTAAATGGTATATTTAAATGCCCATGTTCTTTATAGAATTTTACAGCATAATCATACATTTTAAACCAATTATAATCATATTTGTGCCAAATCATATCTATAGCATTCAAAAGATCTATTTGTTTTTGAGTTAAATTACCTTTTTCATAGCTTTCTCTTAGTCTGCATACATAATCATATAAATAAAACTTTCTACCATTAGCATCTAAAACAAATTCCTTTTCAGTTATAGCTAAATTCCCATGTAATTCATAATATTTTTGTAACAATGGATAATAATCAGCAAATTTAAGATTATATTTTACTTTATCAATGCCTAAGGTTTCTAAGGCTTCTTTTTGTTCTAAAGAAAGTTTATTTTCACGATATTTTCTTTTAACATTTATGAACCATCGGCTCAAATAAATTCTTTCCCCATTATATATAACTGAATATCCAGCTGGTACATTAATATCATTATTTTCATTATAATAATTTTTTAATAGTTGATAATAAAAATCCCAACTTCTTCGCTTAACAAAAGGTTTAATAACCCACACCACATTAAGTTCTTCTAATAATTCCAATCTTGTTACTAATAATTTTCCTTGCTTTTTAAGAGTACGTTGAGTGGCTAACCAGGCACCTAAACGAATTTCTTCCTCTTCATTGTTTTCATTTATTACTTTAACTGTGTAGTCATGGGGAATTAAAAGGTTATTATTTTTTTTATAATACCATATACATAGATCATAATAAAAATCCCAATTATGAATATTTTTAGTTGGTATAAATAAACCTATTTTATTAAATTGTTCCAATTGATACTTAGTAAGAGGATGAACATAGCTACGAGCTTTTTCATTTTTAAGCCATTTACCTAAAGGAATTATTTCCTGATTTACAAAAACTTGATAATCTTCGGGCATTTGCTTATCCGAATTTTCTTTATAATATTGTTTAACTAAATCAAAATAAAATTGCCAATCATAAGGATACATAAAAGAAGTTTTCGTCCAAATCATTTTAATTAAATTTAACCTATCTTCTTTAGTTTTGTCTAAAAGCCCATATTTTTTCTGTTTGCGTTGATAATAAACCCAACGTCCTAATTTATAACTTACGCCATCTACAGTAATGGCATAATTAACTTTAATATTTAAATTACCATAGGTTTTATAATAATCTCGGGCAAGACCATACATAAACTCCCATTTTTCTTCTCTATTCATAATACCCCCCACCTATAATTTTTTAAGTAATTTTTGATTTATTTCCTCTTTTAAATGAGACACACTTGTCTGATTAGGATATTCTGCTAATATTTCTTGAATCATCTCGATAATTTTTTTCTGACGATTTAAAAGTTTCAAAGGTGTATCGATTTTATTATTTAAAAAACGATATTTTGGTACATCCCATACAATATTTAATTGCTCCAATCGTTCTATTTCTTCAGGCGTTAGTAAACCTTTTTGATATTTAGTACGCATTAAATTTAACCACTTACCTATATTAATATCTTCAATACTATAATAACGAGGAATAAGTAAATGACCATTTTCTTCATAAAACTGTTTAGCATATATAAAATGTAATTCTTTATAATATGAAGGGTAATCCCAGATCATTCCCATATTATTTAATTTGCTTTTAAGGTCATTTGATATAGTATTTTTAGTATAATTACGTCTTTGAGCTTTAATCCAGCAACCTAACTTAAATCCATCAGCACAGCAATAATCTCCTAACACTGCAAGATTTCCATATTTTTCATAATATTTTTGGGCATGTTCTAAACCTATTTTTAAATTATTATCGTTAACATCCCAAACCATTTTAATTTTTTCTAGTTTTTCTATTTTTTCTGAAGAAAGTTTTCCCACTTTATAAAATTTTCTTTGATTTCTTAACCAGTTCCCGACATTTTTTCCAGCCATAGTATATTTAACTGGCATTTTTAAATGATGATTTTCTTCGTAATATTGACAAGCTAAATCATAAAAATTATCCCAAGAATAATGAGATGACATTTGAAAATCAACAGATATTTCTTTTAATAAATCTTGATATTTAGAACTTAATTTATTTTGATTATATTTTTGTTTTTGAAAATTTATCCATGAATACAATTCTGGAACGTTTAAATTATGATATTTATCATAATGATCTTTTAATTTATAATAATTTTTAAACCATTTAAATTCTTTTAAATTCCAAACCATGTTTAAAGCATTTAACAATTCTATTCTTTCTGGAGAAAGTCTTCCTTTGCTGTATTCATGCCTTTGAATCACTACCCATCTTCCTAAATTTTTATTTTTATATCTTAAGGTACAAACCGGAATTAAATGGCCATATGTTTCAAAATAATCCTTAGCAACTAGATAGGAATTATACCAGTCCCTCATAAAAATCCCCTCGCATTGGCCTATAGTATACATCTATCCAGAAAAAAATTCAATAAAAAGCCTTTATAAGATCTACTTTTTCAATTGTTCCAATTTTTCTTTTAAAGATTTGAATAAAGCATTTTTTTGTTTTATGAGTGTAGGATACTTAGATTTTTCATTACAACATTTTAAAGCTGTCCCTAGTATGTTTATTACAGTCCCAAATCCTAAGGCATATTCTTCTTTAGAATATGTACTGTTAACTACAATGCATGGAACGGAACCATAAAAATTAACAAGTCCCTTCTCTGGCGATAAAGAACTAATCTGTAATTCTTTATTGATGCCAAATAAAGAAGAAATAATCAATGTTGCCTTTTCTTGGCAAAGCTCTTCCAAAATTGCTACATAACTATCAATTGTATGTAACATGTCTTTTATCTCATTGATAGTTTTTAAATTATCAATACGGGTGTTAATAATAATTAAATCATATCCTGAATCAAAAATTAATTTCTGCATTTGTTCTTTATTTGCCAGCAATTCTTTATTACTTAACAAATATTTTATTTTAGGCGGCAAGAGATTAGCAAATCCATTAACCATGTAATTTATAATATTAAGATTTTCTTGATCAGTTAAAATAGCTGTATTAACATTAGTTTTATCTAAATAATCAGCCATATATTCACTGGCTCTAATATTATTTAAAAGATTTGTAACTCTAGTTTCATTATCAATAGGAAATAAAGAATATAATTGTAAAGTCGTTGTATCAACTGTCTTATAAACAATGGGAGGACTCATAATACCATCTATAAGACTTTTATAATTGCATTTACTAAAATTAAAGAAAATAAAAGTATCATTATCTTTAACAGTAAAATCGTCATTAATACAAAAAGGCGGAATATTTATTGGTAAAATATTATTATTGCTTAAGCCATTTAGTTTTTTAGCATATTCTGGCCACTTTTCACCACTTTTACTATTAAACAAAATTCTAGCTAAATTTTTTTGTTCTTCCAAATTATTGGAATCGGTTATAATACTTTCCCCAAAAATCAAACCAATATTTGTAGCTTTAAAACTACTAAAGGTAAAATTATTTATTAAAGTTGTTATACTTTTATATTCTGCTAAATTGCTTTGATTTAAAATAAAATGTACAATAACTCTATTCATATCAAGTTTTAAATATTTAACAAATTTGTTTAATGTTTCAATAACATCTTCACTATTTAAATGAACAAAAAAATGAATTCTTGATACTTTTCCTATATTATCATTATTAAATTTTTTAAAACTTTCATTATCAATTAACTTATTATTTTCAATTAAATCATTTAAATAAGCATAATTATTAGTTTTTAATGTTCCAGTTGAAAAAAGTTGATAACCAGTTGTATAATCGGAAGCACTTGATTCTATTGAAGTATATAAGTTATTATTCATCATTTTGTCTAAGGTTGGTAATGCATTAGCATCATAAATACTGTATGAATCTTTTTTTTCAATGCCAAATCCATTAATTAAAAATAATACTGTCTTTTTCATATTCTCACTATCCTATATTACTATACAAGAATAGCATATTTTCACCGTAAAGTCTATAACGCTTTTGTTTAAGATTTCAAAATTAATTAGCGCTTATTACAACTTATACGTGGACAGTTTTTCAAAAACATAAAAAATGAGCTAGATATTTTCTAACTCATAATGTTTCTCAAAATTGA
>CANRAC010000054.1 GCA_947628495.1 uncultured Bacilli bacterium | reverse complement strand
CATGGCATCCATTTCCGCAAAAGACATAACACCCGTTACTACATCACTTCTAATCATAAAAGGCGGAATACAATAAACAAAGCCTTTTTCAATCATAAAATCTCGAGCATAGGAAAGCATAGCGCTAGAAAGTCTAGCAATATCACCCATTAAATAATAAAAACCATTACCACTAGTGCGGCCACTCGCCTCTTTATCTAAACCATTAAAAGTATTTAAGATATCAGCGTGATAAGGAATTTCATAATCAGGAACGAATGCCTCCCCAAAACGTTTAACCTCTACATTTTGACTATCATCTTTACCAATTGGCACATCTTCGGCAATTATATTGGGTATTACCATCATTTTAGTTTTAATTTCTTTACTGATATTTTCTTCATCTTGAGTTAATGTTTCAATTTCATCACCCATTTGCGCAACTGCGGCTTTTATTTTCATGGCTTCATCTTTTTTACCCTCACGCATTAGAGAACCTATTTGATTGCTTATTTTATTTTTAAGGGCTCTTTTTTCATCCATTTTTTGTTTAGTTTCCCGATATTTTTTATCTAAGTCATAGATTTCGTCTACTAAAGGAAGTTTTTCATCTTGAAATTTCTTTTTAATATTTTCTTTAACTAATTCTTTGTTTTCTCTTATTAATTTTATATCTATCATTTTTTATTCCTCCACTTTTTCAAATCGATATTTTTGTTTTATCTCTGGATATTTTTCATGATCAACTTCCGAGACAAACATTTTATAAGGCCGCGCATAAATACCATCTTTATGATTAGAATCGGTGTTATCTATACATGCATAAATTACCAATTCTTCATTTGTTTCACTATGTTTAGCAATAGCGATAATAAAGGCTTTAGATCCTTTAAAATGGCGGTATATTTCGCCGGCTTTTACTTTTCTTATCATAATCCCTTCCTTCTAAAATAAAAACCACACTACTTGCAAGGAGCAAATAATGCGGTACCATCCTTTTTTTTACTTAATTTAAGATAACGGTTTTAACCGGTAGGTATTAACTACACTAAAAAGGAGATTCATTAACTTTGCTATTAGTTTGCACCAACCACTAATTCTCTTTGAAAACAAATATTAATTACTAGTCTTTTATCATCGTGTTCTAAGATTATTTTATCATACTTATTTATATTTTAGCAAACAAATTTCCAAAAATTCTTTTTCTTCTTTTAGGCACAACTATATTATTATTGTTGTTTGCACTTTTATAAGAATTTAATTCCTGCCAATTTTCTTCAGTCTTTTTAATAAGACCATTTTCTTCTTCATATAGCATAATACTTTTTTGCGGATTAATTCTATTACGCACTGGATTATTTAAATCTGCCAATATTTTCGCATTTATACTATAATGCAAAAATATTTTAAAATAGTATGTATTTTCATTTTTAATGTCTTTTAATAACTCATATATTTTTTTTCTATCTTCATTTGCTGGGTTAAAATTTGTCTTAAGAGTTTGTAAAGCCACAATTTTTTTACTATCTAAACTTTTAGCAACATAGTATAAATATTTTTTTAAGGCTCCGGCATAATGATGTTCTTGATTTTTTAAAATTTCTTTTAACTCTAGAATTAAATTCATAACCTTATTATTATAAATAGCACAAATATTTTGCACTTGGTTTTCATAATAAGTTTGATCTTTTTCCAACATAATTCCTATATCATTATGGTCAAATTCTTGAAAATTAAACATTTTAATAGGTTTATTAGTACATAAATCAGTATATGCATAACCATCACACTTAACTAAAGTATTTCTTAATATATAATACGAATTTTCTATGATATTATCGTCTTCATCTTTTGTAATTACTCTTTTAACTACTGTATACTCCGATATTTTTGGATTTGTTTTCATATTTTATATGCTTAAATATAAGCTTATCTCCCTTTCTGTCTTCTTATATTAAATTTTGAGGTTTTTTATGCATGACATTCTATTAATTATGACTTTTTTGATATTCTTCTAAAGCTTTAATCATCCCTTTATATGGTAACGTAGCACAAGTTTTCCGATTTTTTTGCTTGAATATATCGTCAAACACTAAAGCTTCACCTAATTTTTCTTTATTGTACTCATTTTCATTAATCATTGCTTCAAAATCATGAATAAAATCTAATGCTTCCAGAATTGTTTTATTTATTAATTCTTTAATCATGATTGAAGTAGATGCAGTAGATATCGCACATGCCTCCCCATTAAATTTAATGTCTTTTATCCTACCACTTTTTATTAAAATTTGCAAGTCTATGTTATCTATACATGACTCATTGTTACTATTTACCTTTAGATATTCACCATCATTAGTTGTCTCTTTATTATGAGGATGCAAATAGTTTTCCATAATAATTTCTCTTTTTATCTCTTGATCCATTTAAAACATCTCCGCAATTATTTTTTCTTTATCAGCTAGAAGTTCGACTAATTTATCAATTTCTTCTTTAGTATTATAAAAATATAAGCTTATTCGGCAAGTATTTTTTACGCCCGTTTCACTTTTCAATATTTTTGCACAATGATTACCTGCTCTTACACAAATATGATAACGATTAAGATAATAAGCGACATCTTGGCTAAATATATTATCAACATTAAAGGCGACAATGCCTGACTTACTATGTAAATTAATTATATCTATATAGCTAATTTTTTCTAATTTATTAATTAAGTATTCCCTTAAATTTCGTTCATATTTGGCAATCTTATCCATGCCAATTTCACTTAAATATTCGATAGCTGCCCCTAAACCAATTACGCCGGCAATATTTGGGGTACCAGCTTCTAAACGAGTAGGCAACGGTTTTAATAAAACTTCAAATTCATTATCAAAAGATTCATTCATTCCTCCCCCTAAATTAGTAGGTTCTATAGCTTCTAAAAGTTCCTTTTTACCATAAAGTACTCCTACACCCGTAGGACCACACATTTTATGAGCAGAAAAACAAAGAAAATCACAATCTAAATCTTGAACGTCAACTTTCATATGAGGAACACTTTGCGACCCATCGACAACAACAAAAATATTTTGTTCATGGGCCAAAGCACATATTTGCTTAATTGGTCTTTCATCGCCAATTACATTAGTGACTTGGGCTAAGGCAATAATTTTGGTTTTGGGTGTGATAATTTTTTGAAGAGCTTCGATAGTTACTTCATGATTTTCATTTAATTCAATATATTTGATTTTAGCTTTTTTATTTTTAGCTAAACGAAACCAAGGAATAACATTAGAAGCATGTTCACTTTTGGTAATGATTATTTCATCGCCTTGTTCAATATTTTTTTCAAAAAAACCATTAACTATTAAATTTAGGCTCTCCGTTGCCCCACCTGTAAAAATTATTTCCTCTTTGCTTTGGGCATTAATAAATGTTTTTACTAAATCGCGGGTATTTTCATATTCCATATCAACATGATAAGAAATATCATAGTCACCACGATGGGCATTTGCCGAATAGGTTGTATAATATTCATTCATTTTATCAATTACGACTTGCGGCTTAAAACTAGTAGCCCCATTATCCAAATATATAATATTTTGTTTTAACATAGGAAAATCATCACGATTCATAACTCACCTCCTATTTATCTATTATCTTTTTAACCTTTTCATCATATAAACTAAATATAAATGCTTTTTCTAATATTTTACTAGCTAAATTTCGATTAATTCCTTTACTCATTAAATAAAATAACTCCGGTTCTGAAATATTAGATATAGTCACAAAATGATCGGCTTTTACTTCATTAGTAGCGACTAACATATTAGGTAAAATCTTATTTTCTTTCGCATTTAAATTTAGAATTTTAATACTTTCTTTCATCATATTATTATAAGTATTCTTTTGTACATTGCCATCTACTTTAATATTAAAATATCCATCTTTTTTAGATATTCCTTTAATATTTAAAATATTTTCAATATTATCTTTAAACATATTAGTTGTCACATTTAAATGATTTTCTGTATTGGCAATTAAACCAATATTACCATAAAACTTCCCATTATCATAGATATTTATTTCTATATCTAAATTAAGACTAGCTTTTTGATTAAATATATTTAAGGTAAGAGTACTATTATCATGGATATTAATAATAAGTTTTTGAATAATATTACAATCATTTAATTCGTTAATTACGACATTATTGGTAATATCAATTGTCAAGCTTTGAGTATTAAATTGAACATCTACTTCTTCATCATCAAATGATATATAATCATTTTCTATTATTATTTTATTCATGAGTTACACTCTCACTTACTTTAAATGCCTCAAATCCATTCTCATCTATAATATTTGCTAATTCTTCCGTACCAGTTTTAATTATTTTTCCATCTTCTAAGATACTAATTCCATCTGGTTTTAAATATTTAAACACTTTGGTATTATGGGTAATTATTAAAATAGAAGGATGGTATTTTTTGTAGTAATCTTTTAAAGATTTCATGACAATTTTAAAAGCATCGACATCTAATCCCGAATCAATTTCATCTAAGATGATAAATTCTGGTTTTAGCATCCATAAGTGCATTAATTCATTCTTTTTTCGTTCTCCGCCACTCATTCCGGCATTTATATCGCGATGAATAAAATCATTAGGAATATCTAATTTTTGACATACTTCTTTAATTTCTTTGTGAAAGCTTAGGATATCTACTGCTTTTCCAGTGCGATTCGCAATCGCCATGCGCAACATTTCGCTATTTTGTACACCTTCTATAGCCGTAGGTGTCTGAGCAATTAAAAATAGTCCTAATTTTGCTCTTTGATCCGTGCTTAAATCGTTTATGATTTCCCCATTATAAATAATACTACCCTTTTTTATAAGATAATTTGGATCTTTTAACAAAACCTTACATATTGTACTTTTTCCAACCCCATTAGGTCCCATGATTGCCCAAATTTTTCCGGTTTCTATATCTAAATTTAATTTATTTAAAATAATTTTATTATCTGCAACTACTGTTAAATCTTTAATCTTTAACATATAAATCACCTACCCTTTATTTTATCACAAAAAAAGAAAAAAATTGGAATTTTTTCTTAATCTTATCTTAATATTATTTTTTTAAAGTTCGTTCCTTATTTTTTGAAAAACATTCGGGAAACATATCTGGTTTTATTTTAATTTTTCCGTCATTAATTAAATCATCAATAACATCAGCTAAAACTAATTTATCAATGTCAGTTATATTTAACATATAACTATCTATTTCGACGTTTTCTATTTTATCATCAAACATTAAACTATAAAAGGCAACATTCCAAATTCTCTCATTTGAATTCCTATCTTTTATACCTTGCTTTACAACTTGAATAGCTCCTGTTTGTAATGCCATAATTAAAAAATCAATTCTTTGCGTATAAAGCGTATCAATAGGATTAATAGCATCATATTTGTTATTAACAAAAGCACACTTGCTGGCTGTCTTCCTTACTTCAGAATCTTCATCATTTAAAAGTTTGTTATAGCATGCTCCACAACATAATTGGCGAATCCAAGCCTGAGGACTTTCAGATAATTTAGATAATATAGGAGCATAAACATCTTCATGTTCATAAGCCACTATTAATGCTTCTTTTAAAAGAAAATCAACTCCTAAACTCTTATACTCTCGCTCGTTAATTAATAATTCATGGGCATAGGAAACGATAAGATTTAAAACTGCTAAATTTGCATTCTTTGCACACCCTTTGATAGTAGCCAATATATAAGAATGCTTATGATCTTCAAACCAATTATTCAAATTTAAATTAGTAAAATCACCATTTTCTAATTTTTCTAGATCTCTATGGGTATCTAAGTATATTTTTAAATATTCTAAATCGTCTTCTTTCATTTTCCCATCTCCTTGGTAAAAATATTATACATATTTTTTAAAGATTTTCAAGTTAAATTTTCCAAAACATCTTTTATACTAAAAAAAAGAACTTACAGCATGCAAATCATAAATTTTATATTTTTTACTTTTTAACTAATTTAATCCTGGTATGAAACATCAACTTTTTCTTTTCTAGCATCCTTTTTATCCAATTCATAAAGAATAATACCAGTAGCAATAGCCACATTTAAACTTTCACAAGCTTCACTAGTTGAAATATAAACATAATTATCACATTTATCTAAAATTATCTCACTTACCCCACTACCTTCATTACCCATTATAAAGGCGTATTTATTTGATAAATCAAGCTCTTCAATTTTTTTGCCATGCGTTACATTTGTTCCTATAACTTTATAATTGTTCTTTTTTAATTCATCAATAAAAGTATATAAATCTCTTTTGATAATATTAATATGAAAAATTAAACCTTGAGTAGCTCTTAAAACTTTTTCGTTATATAAATCGACAGTATTTTCTCCTAAAACAATAGTATCAATATTAAAAGCTACTGATGTTCTTATAATTGTACCTAAATTACCAGGATCTTGCAGACTATCTATTAAAAGGAGTTTTTGACCATAAGGCTTTTCGGGAATTTTTTTAGCTACAGCTAGCATTGTTGGTGGATTTTCTAATGAGGTGATTTTTTTTAAAATATCCTTGGTTACGTAATATTTAGGAATATCTACAGGTAAAATAGTCTCACTATCCAAAATTACTTCTATAGCTACATTTTGCTTTATCGCTTCTAAAACTAAATGCTCACCTTCGATTAAAAAAGCTCCTTCTTTATCACGATATTTTTTGCTTTTTAATTTACACCATCTTTTAACATTAATATTGTCTAATGAAGTAATTAAATTCATGCTTAGACCTCCTTCAAACGTTTTCTTGCTAATTTATAATAAGGATAATGTTTACTTACCTCTTGCCAGAAATCAGCACTATGATTAGGATGCTTAAAATGACA
>CANRAC010000053.1 GCA_947628495.1 uncultured Bacilli bacterium | reverse complement strand
TTTTAATTGGTAAAATGCCTAAAAATATGATAATATTTTTAATATAAGAAAAGAGAAGTAAGTATGAGTAAAATAAAAGTAATGAGTGAAATATTAGCTAATAAAATTTCAGCTGGAGAAGTAGTGGAAAAATGTGCTTCGGTTGTTAAAGAATTAGTAGAAAATAGTATTGATGCTGAGGCCAATGATATAAAAATTGATCTTATTGATGCTGGAACTAAAAGTATAAAGGTAACGGATAATGGCATAGGTATGGATAGTCAAGACGCTAAGCTTGCTTTTTCTCGTCATGCTACCTCTAAATTGTTAAAAGAAGATGATTTATTTTTTATTGGAACTTTAGGTTTTCGAGGAGAGGCTTTACCATCAATAGCCAGTGTCTCTAAAGTTTGCTTACAAACTGCCCAAGAGGAAAAGGGAACGCAAATTATTATTGAAGGAGGAAAATTAATTTCCGAAAGTAATTGTGCTTTAAATAAAGGTACTATTATTGAAATAAAAAGCTTATTTTATAATACTCCTGCTCGTTTAAAATATCTAAAAAGTGAGACAACTGAGCTAGCTAATACTACAAGCTTTATAGAAAAGTTAGCTTTGTCATATCCCCAAATTCGCTTTACTCTTACAAATAATGAAAAAGTTATTCTTAAAACAAGTGGTAGTGGGAATTTACATAAAACAATTCATGAACTATATGGTCTTAATGTTTCTTCAAATATGATTGAAATAAAAAATAGTAATGATGATTTTGATATTTATGGATACATTTGTAAACCACAAATATTAAAATCAAATCGTAATCATATGATAACTATTGTTAATGGCAGAGTTGTTCGTAATAATGAGTTAAATAAAATAATTAATGATGCTTATTATACTTATAAACCAGAAATAAAATATCCAGTTGTGGTTATTTTAATTAATACAGATCCTACCTTAATAGATGTTAATATTCACCCAACTAAACAAGATATTAAAATTAGTAAAATGAAAGAATTAACAACTCTTTTATACGATACAATAAAAAATGCTTTATATCAAAATTTATTAATTCCTAAAATTGAAATTGCTCCCTTAGAAAATGATGTCAAAGATACTTATATAGAACAGATTATTAAACAAGAAGAATCTCCTATAGTAAAAGAGGAACAGGCTGTTTTTGATTTAGGTGTTAAGGAAAACGTTAAACAGACAGTTATTATAAATGAAGAGCTAAAGTCATTAAAACTATATCCTGTTGGCTTAGCACTAGGGACATATATTATTGCTCAGAATGAAGAAGGAGTGTATTTAATCGATCAACATGCCGCTCAGGAAAGAATTAATTATGAAAAATACCTTAAAGCTTTACAAAATGAAAAAGTGTCAACAACCGCTTTATTGTTTCCTATTAATATTGAGCTTTCCGCTAGTGATTATTTAACAATTAAAGAAAACAGAGAAGTTTTAACTAATTTGGGCTTTGACATTGAAGATTTTGGCGTGAATACGATTATCATTAAAGAACATCCAACATGGTTAAAAAAAGGTTATGAAGAAGAACAGATAAGAAAAATAATTGATCTAGTAATTATCAATAAAAATAATTTTGATCGCGTCAAATTTAATGAACATATTGCTATAACTTTAGCTTGTAAGACAAGTATTAAAGGAAATACTAATATTAGTATGGAATCAATTGAAGAAATATTGGATGCTTTAGTTAAAACTGATAATCCTTATAATTGTCCGCATGGTCGTCCGACAATAATTAAATTTAGTATTTATGAATTAGAAAGAATGTTTAAAAGAGTTATGAACTGATTTGACAAAATAGAAAAATAATAGTAATATACTAAGAAAATTAAAGGGGTAATTGGAATGAAAAAGGATGTTATACTAACTTCGGGAGAATATTCTTACTATAAAAATGCTCCCGAAGTTGGACGAATTATAGATGGCATTTCCACTGGTCATGGTAACGATGGTAAAGTGGTAGCTTATGATAATAAACATGTTATGAAATTATGGTATGATCATGATTCAATTTGGGAGCTTAGTCCCGAAATAAAAGAAGAATATGTTCATAATATTAAAAGTTTAATAGAAGCAAAATATTCTTATCGCTATATTTTTATTCCTAAAAACTTAGTTATTTACAATCAAGAAATAGTGGGTTATTTACTCTTATACTTTAGAGGACGTAATTTAGATATATTAAGTGATCTTTTATTATTTAAAGCATTTCTTTTAGGATTAAAAAGATTTGAAAAAGAATTGTTAATATTTTCTAAAGAAGGGTTTAAACTTAATGATGTTCATGCTAAAAACTTAATGGTTTTACAAAAACATAAAATAGTTTCGTTTGCTCTTATAGATCCTGATCCATGGCAAAAATCTGAGGAAAATTTTAATGATTTATATAAGCATAATATTGATGAAATTAGAAATGTTTTATTAGAACAAATTTTAACTGAAAATCTTAAAAACTTTATTGATAGTAATGCTAATTTAAAAACAGCTTATTATTTAATGCAAGAAAATCAAAACGAAAAATTATCAGTTTTTTTAGCCAAGATTAAAAGTGAATTAGAAACAAATACTCATATAAAAGTTAAAACTATGGGCGATTTTCGTAATGTCTAGGTGGTGATAAAATGATTATATGTGTTTGTGGTCCAACTGGTGTAGGGAAAACAAAAATGTCAATTGCTCTAGCCCAAAAATATAAAGGTATTGTTATTAATTGCGATGCTATGCAAGTTTATAAAGATTTAAATATTGGTACAGCCAAAATTAAAGAAGAAGAAAAAGAAAATATTCTCCATTATTTATTGGATTTTGTCGACGTTAATAAAGATTATACAGTATATGATTATCAAAAAGATGGTCGTAAAGTAATAGAAGAACATAAAGATCAAAATATCATTATAGTTGGTGGTTCAGGTTTATATATGAAAGCCCTACTATATGATTATGAATTTTTCGATGAAGAAACAAATGAAACATATGCTAATTTAACTAACGAAGAACTTTATAAAAAAGCTTTGATAAAAGATAAAAATATGGATATTCATCCTCATAATCGTAAACGTTTAATTCGCTTTTTAAATAAAAAAAGTCATCCAACCAATAAAGATAAATTATTATATGAGAATGTTAAATTTATTGGCCTTACAACAGATCGGGAAAGGTTATATAATATTATCAATAAACGAGTAGACAAAATGTTTAATGAAGGACTATTAGAAGAAGTTAAGTCTTTTTATGATAAAGGTATTCGGAGTAAAGCAATTATGACGGCGATTGGCTATAAAGAACTATATGCTTATTTTGATAAGAAAATATCATTAGAAGAAGCCAAAGAAATGATTAAACAAAAATCTCGTAAGTATGCGAAAAGACAATATACTTGGTATGCTCACCAAATGGACGTTAAATGGTTTAATGTTGACTATACTAATTTTCAAAATACAATTGAAGAAGTTATAGATTATTTAGAAAAGTAGGGGGATTTATGGATAGATATGTGGAACTTTCTAAAGAAGAATATGCCGCAATAACATCTCATCAATGTTTAGGTGAAGGACAATGTGGCAAAGTTTATGAATTAGATGAAAAAAGAATAATTAAATTATGGCATCCTCAAATTATAAATGAGGCTATATTAATATCAAATATTTCTTTTGATTTTATAGATTTTTACTATAAAATAAACGCTTTAGTCAATAGTTGTATAGAAAGTGATTCCTTTATATTTCCTACCCATTTAGTATTTTATTTAAATCAGTTTTATGGTTATATAGCCAAGAAAGTAATTGGAAATAATTTTACAAATGAAGTTTTTTTAAACTTAAATTTAGAAAAATTATATAATGAGATAAAGAAAATTCAAAAAGAAATAATAAGATTAAGTTTAGAATATCATTTAGCTATTAAGGACATTAAATTTGCCAATATGATTTTGGAAAAAGAAAACGAAAATTTAAAGATATTAGATACTGACTTATATCTGCTTTTACCAAAAGAGGATAAAGATAATATTCTAAAAGCTAATCTTAAAAACTTTAATGTTATGTTTTTTCGAGCTTTTGTAAG
Source organism: uncultured Bacilli bacterium (assembly GCA_947628495.1). Lineage (GTDB taxonomy): Bacteria > Bacillota_I > Bacilli_A > RF39 > UBA660 > HGM10766. The sequence continues at coordinate 2,857 of CANRAC010000053.1, read as the reverse complement.
AAATAATATAACGAATCATGTTATTAATAATAATAAGGTGAGAAATTTTTTAAATGATTTTCTTAATACTCAGTTTTCGGATCTCTTATATTGTATTTTAGAAAATAAAGAAGATAACATCAATAGTTTACAAGATATAAAAACATACTCTTTAAAATGAGTATGTTATTTTAATTCTAAGTAGACTGTTCGATCAAATTCGTGTTGGTTAGTCTCAGTATCTAGAGTAGCTAAATCACTAGCGTTTACTAAAAAATATTTATAATATAAATAATCTTCATTAGTAGTTGTAATTGGATCATCCCATGTTAAATCTAGCTGTTTCCAAGCACCATTTATATAAACCGAATTCCAAATATGTAAGGAGCTAGCTACTTTAAAACTTTTAAGATCAAACTTCTCTAAAAATAATTCCATTGCATCAGCATACCCACTACAAATGGCATATCCTTCAAATAAAGGCCCGAGCGCCGTATTAGAATGGTAAGGGCTTTGATTTGTGTCATTACGAAGAGTATCATATTTAGTATTGTTAATTATATAATCATGAATGGTTTTTATTTTTGTAACTTCATCCATATCATTGGTAATTAAAGTGGCTATTAATCTATCAACTTCAGCATTGATTTTATTTATGTCATCTTCGGAATATAATTTAGTTATTTCAATTGTTACTTCACCAGATTTATAGTAACTTGTCACAATATTATCAAAATTGTTAAAAGGATGAACATAATTGTTGATATTTGTTAATAACACGTTATCTTTCGAAATTCTTTCCACATCATTTAGACATTCTGTATATTCATCAGGACAATAGAAAGTAAATTTTTGCCAACCGTTATTTAACATGGTATAAATTATATTTAATAATCCTTGATAACTATAAGGGACAAAATCTTCCGTTTGTTGAACAAATTCAAAATCATAATTGCGATAGTATGCATTTTTGGGCTCGATTACAATTTTTGGTTCATTTTCTAAAACGTTGGCTATAGTATTAGTTATTGGTTCAATATATATAGCAACCATTAAAAGAATAATACATAAAACGATAGGTACGATAACTTTTTTCATTCCATCACCATCTTATCTTGATTTTACCAAAAAAAAATGAAGTAATCAATTTTTACTTCATACCTTTAACTTTGTTTACAAGTCTTGATTTTTGTCTAGCAGCAGTACCTTTTTTTACTAATCCTTTGCTAGCAGCTTTATCAATATTTTTTTGAACATCTTTAACTAATTTTTCAGCTTTTTCTGTATCTTTAGCAGCAATTGCTTTTTCTAGATTTTTAATAGAATTTTTAACTCTAGCTTTATATTCATGAGCAGCATCAGTTTTTTTAGCAATAACTTTTACAGCTTTCTTTGAACTTTTAATATTAGGCATACAAAATCTCCCTTCCATAAATACAATATCCATTTTATCAAAACATTATGACTTTTGCAATAAAAAAGTGCTTTCCGGCCAAAATAATATTGGTGAGATTATGAAAAATAAACTTTTTTTAGATTTAGCAGAATCGACTTTTAAAAATAATAATTATAAATTGGAAGAAAGTGTTAAAAATGATATTAAAACTACTTTTTTTGCAGTTGATGAGGAAAAGAAAAAATATTTAAAAAGAGATGTTGGGCAATATTTTACAATTTGTTTTAAGGATAATGTTTTAAATAATTATCCTAAAGCAATAAAAAAAGAAATAATAAGAGTTTTAAGACATTTTAAAAAATCTATTTCCAACTATGGTACTACGTTAATTATAGGACTTGGTAATTCTAGTATTTTATGTGATTCATTAGGACCAAAGACCACTAATAAAGTAATAGCGACTAATCAATATGTAGATTTTTTAACTATTCCCAAAGTAGCTTTATTTGTTCCGGAAGTTATAGGGAAAACCGGAATAAGTTCTTTTGCTCTAATTAAAATGTTAGTAAATTCTTTAAAACCAAGCTCTATTATTGTTATTGATTCTTTAGCTACTAATAATCCCAAAAACTTAAATAGATGTATTGAAATTTCGGATACAGGAATTATTCCCGGCAGTGCCATTAAAACTAATAGAAAAATTAGTTTTAAAACTTTTAATATTCCATTAATATCCATAGGGGTCCCTGTCGTAATAGATATTAATAAAAGAATGTATAGCTCTTTAAATATTGAAGAAGAAATAAATAAATTGAGTGATATTATAGCCAGTTCCTTGAATGAGTTATTTTTGAAATAAGATTTTATACTAAATTTTTAAATATATTTTGTAGGAAAATGTAAAAAATATTTTCTTTTTTATATACATAGTATATAATATTTTTTAGAAAGAAGGCAATAATGAAAGAAGTAACAACAGTAAAATTTAAGCCTTTAAGTCAAAAAGAAATAGAGGTAATTCATAGAAGAGGAAAAATAACACCGGAAGAAAAAGTAACCGAATGGGAAAAATTGGGATTATGTGCTCCGGGTGATATGATTGGAAGTGCAGCTTGGAGATGTCATAAATTTAAAAACTGTCATGAGTGTTTAACTGATTATGCTAATACTTTTGATGAATGGGATCCTTTTAGATTTGTAGTATCAGAACGTTTAAGCAATCTTCTTAAAACATCTACAACTGTCAAAAATCAAAATTTAGATAATATTAATGATGATAATATGCATAGAACTTTGACATTAAACAGAAGAAACAAAAAGTAAATGTAAAAAATAATTGTAAAATAAAAAAAGAAAGTATATAATAAAAATGTAAGTGCTAAATGAATAGCATCTACACTTTTGTTGCAGACGCCATGTTAAAAAGATTACTCTTTCTAACGGGCGTCATTTTATTTTAAATGTCTTCTAAGATATTTAAAA
>CANRAC010000052.1 GCA_947628495.1 uncultured Bacilli bacterium | reverse complement strand
ATGTTTCATAAAACTACTTATAAATTATATAGAAATAATCCAACAAATTTAAAATTTGGAATTATAAGTGATTTGCACTTCAGTTATAAAATAAGCGATAAAAAGTTATCTAGTATTTTAGATTATTTAAAAAAAGAAAAATTGGATTATATTTTATTTCCTGGAGATATTATTGATTACACTAACTTAGTCCAAGAACCTAGTGAAAGACAACGTTTATTAAATTGGTTACAACAGTTAGGAAATATTAATAAAGCCTTGCTTTCTTTAGGTTCCCACGATTATTATAAAAAAAATAGCGCCGGGCATTGGGAATATTATTTAGATCAAAACCTTTTAGATAGCATCAATGCCTTAAATAATGTGGAATTATTAGACAATTCTAAATATGAAGATCAAAATATAAATGTTGTAGGAATTACACAATCTTATTCTTATTATCATCCTTCGGATACTAAAAAGGAAAAAGGTAGTGAGATGTTAACTGACTTAAAAAAAATGAGGAATTTATTAACAAATCTTCCTAAAGATAAACTAAATTTTGCTTTAATTCATTCTCCAGTCTGTTTAACAGATAAAGATATAGCTCATGAATTGTCAGAATTTGATTACTTAATTTCGGGACATATGCATAATGGATGCGTTCCTCCTATTATGTATGAATTATGGAATTCAACTAGAGGTTTAATAGCTCCTAATAAACAATTATTTCCATCCAATGAACGAAATACATTAAAATATAATAATGATAATATACTAGTAAATGGACCATTAACAACATTCCAAGAATGTACAGGTATAATAGAAAAGTTTAATATATTATTCCCATCATACATGAGTTTTATGGAATTTAGTAATGATTCAAAATATAATAGCAATAAAATTCATATTGAAAGAAAATATGAAAAAATGTCTAAGTAAATTCATCTAATTAAGCCTCTTTAAGGAGGCTTTTAATATTCCTAAATTTCGGAATTTTTCCATTGAAAAAGTGACCAGTTAGTCACTTATTTCTACATATTTCTTTTCTGGTAATTCTTTTTTCTCGTCTTTTTTCGGAACATTTAACTTTAAAGTACCATTTTTAAAAGAAGCGCTAACATCTTCAGTTTGAATATCTTTTCCGACATAAAAGCTACGAGAACATTTGCCAAAGTATCTTTCTTTACGAACAAAACGGCCTTCTTCTTTTTCTTCGCTGTTTTCATTTTTAGAGGCTGTTACTGTTAAATAACCGTCTTCTACTTCAATTTGGATGTCGTTTTTTTCATAACCTGGTAAATCAATTTCGATTAAGTAATGATTGTCTTTTTCTTTAATATCTGTTTTCATGATGTTTTTTTCTTTAGGAAAATCCCAAAAATCATCAAAGCTATCAAATAAATCGAAATTGCGTTTTCTTGGGTACAACATTTTTAACACTTCCTTTCTAAATTCATTATAGCACTTTTGAGAATTTTTTATGCAAAATTATTTTAAATATTGCGCATATACCCAAGCATTCTGTCCAATTTTTGTCCACCCGTTTTTTTCTTCTAAAACACTAACTACTGTATTAACAGGAATGCTTTTTAAAATCTTCCCATTGTTATAGTTTTGTCGAACATTAAGCGATTGGCAATTATAAACTTCCATACTTTTATAATGTTTAGATGGCTTAGATGAGGTAAGAAAATTGTTACTAACCCACATTCCTGTTTCAATGCGAGCCCAACTACCATTTATCTCATAAACTCTTACTGCCGTATTAACAGAAAGACTATTAACAATAGGATAATTAGTGCCGGGACCTGTTCTTTCATTTAAATCCGTAGTAGTATATTTAATACCTAAATTATTAGGGCTAGGTTCTATCGGATTTGTAATTTCATCTTCTATTTTAAAAGAATATTTTTTTCCTTTATAAATATCATTTTTGATAATAGTATCTTTCTTTAAAAATAAATATTCTTCACATTTTACAGCATTATCTATCATATAAACTCCTTGCGTATTTTTATGCCAACCACAAGTACCTAACCCTAATTCCATATGTAAATGATTACCAGAAGCATTGCCCGTTTTTCCTTCATGGCAAACAAGTTCTCCTTGTTTAAAGGTTTGACCAACTTGTAAGTTAGCAATATCTTCCGGGTGGACAATCATCATCGTTAAATACTCTTCTTGGCCATTGGCACACAATACTTTGTCTAAACTAGTAAGCCAGACGGTATAGGCATGTCCAGCTTCAACATATTTTTTGGTAACTTTACAAGAAAACGGCGCATAAATATCATCTTTGCCCGTGTCTTTTCCGGCAGTATCTAAAGCATATGTTCCTTGATGGGTACTACTATTTAAATAACCTTGGGTTAAATTATAATATTTCATAGGAAAATAAGCTTTTTCCATTTCATTCCCTCTTTCTAATTTCATTGTATGAAAAAGGAACATTTTTGGTATGTATGAATATAATATAGTCACAAAAAAACACCCGAAGGCGTTATTTTACAACAATATTAACTATTTTATTTGGTACGACAATTATCTTAACTATTTCTTTACCTTCTAGATGTTTTTGAACTTTCTCATCATTTTTGGCTAGTTCTTCTAGAGTTTCCTTTGAACTATCTACAGGGACTTTAATAGTATTACGTAATTTGCCATTAACAGAAATAGCTATTCCTACTTCACTATCCACTAATTTTGTTTCATCATATTTTGGCCAAGTTTCTTCTGTTAAAGGTTTATACCCTAGTTCTTCATTTAATTCTTCCGTTATATGAGGAGCAATTGGATTAAGTAAAATTAACAATAAATGATAATCATCTTTTGTAAGCTCTTCTTTTTCTTCATAAGCATTAGCTAAAATCATCAAAGTAGAAACGGCCGTATTATAAGCCATATGAGTTAAATCATATTCTACCTTTTTAATACTTTTATGAATTAAAGCTTCTAAATCTTTACTATAACCTGTTTTTGATCCTACTTTATCTTTAAGTCTTATCACTTTGTCAATAAATCTTTTGCAGCCTTTTAAAGAATCTGTACTCCATGGGGCATCTTGTTCATAATTACCCATAAACATTTCATACAAGCGTAAAGTATCAGCTCCATATTCATTAATGATATCATCAGGATTAATGACATTTCCCTTTGATTTACTCATTTTTTCATTATTTGAACCTAAAACCATTCCATGAGAAACTCGGGTCCAAATCATTTCTTTATTTGGTACTAAACCAATGTTGTATAAAAATTGAACCCAAAAGCGTGCATAAAGTAAATGCCGAGCTGTATGTTCCATACCACCATTATACCAATCAACTTTTTGCCAATATTTCATGGCATCCATTGAGGCAAATTCCTCATTATTATGAGCATCCATAAATCTTAAGAAATACCAGGAAGATCCAGCCCAGTTCGGCATAGTATCTGTTTCCCTTTTGGCTGGTGATCCACATTTTGGACAAGTTGTATTTACCCAGTCAGTTATTTTAGCAAGAGGACTCTCACCAGTATCAGTTGGTTCATATTCAGCAACATCAGGAAGTAGTAAAGGTAAATCTTTTTCATCCATTGGCACCCAACCACATTTTTCACAATAGATCATAGGAATTGGTTCTCCCCAGAATCTTTGACGAGAGAATATCCAATCACGCATTTTATAATTTACTTGTTTCTTACCACAATGGTTTTGTTCAAGCCAACTAATCATTTTATTAATAGCATCTTCTTTATTTAGGCCATTTAATTCTTCTGAGTTAATATGAATTCCATCACCGGTCATAGCTCCTGGATTTTTAGCATATTCATAAGTTTTCATATGTAATTCATCTTTAATTTCTTTAGAAATTACATCTTCGCTTACCCATTCTACTTTAAAATCCTCATCTTCATCTAAATTTTGCTCTATTTTACTATTATCTTTTAATTTAAAGAAATAGCCAGTACTTTCAATATTAAAATATTTATCTTTATTATAAGCATAGTAGTGATGATTTATTTTCGGTAACTCTTTAATTAATTCTAAAGAAGTATATCCCGTTTCTTCAGCAATTTCCCGTTTAGCACACTCAAGTGGAGTTTCTTTATCTTTAATAGTTCCTCCTATGAATAAACGGCCACCTTTTTTACCCCAATTTAAAGTCAAATATTTTTTTTCTTTTTCATCATAAACTATCGCAACAATAGAGTTTTTCTTTTCTTCCCCATCATGTGGCGCACCTGTAACTTCTTCTAAAACTTGAATAATCGGAATATTAAACTTTTGGGCAAATTCATAGTCTCGATCATCATGAGCCGGTACTGCCATAATAGCTCCTGTTCCATAAGTTGCTAAAACATAGTCACTAATATAAATCGGAATCTCTTTTTTATTAACAGGATTAATTGCATAAGCTCCGGTAAATACACCCGTTTTTTCTTTATTTAATTCTGTTCTTTCCAAATCATTTTTTAAAGCACAGGCTTTTTTATATGCATCTACTTCCGCTTTTTTGGCTTGTGTCGTTATAATATCAACATATTCATGTTCTGGAGCTAAAACACAGTAAGTTGCTCCATAAAGAGTATCACATCTAGTCGTAAAAACTGTAAAAGTTAAATCATGATGAGCAATTTTAAAATCTACATGTGCTCCTACAGATTTACCAATCCAATTTATTTGTCCTAACTTAACTTTATCAGCAAAATTAGTATCATCTAAACCTTTTAATAAATCTTCTGAATAAGAAGCCATTTTAAGCATCCATTGTGATTTTTCTTTTTGGACAACTCGACTGCCGCAACGCTCACAAACGCCCCCCGCAGCATCTTCATTTGATAAAACCGTTTTACAAGTCTCACACCAATTAACTGGTACCTTTTCTTTATATGCCATTCCATGCTTATAAAATTGTAAAAATTGCCACTGTGTCCATTTATAATAATCCGGATCAGTTGTCGAAAATTCTCGATCCCAATCAAAAGAGAAACCAATTGATTTCATTTGCTTTTTAAAAGTTGCAATATTTTCTTTAACTGCTTCTTTTGGATGAATATGATTTTTTATTGCATACTGTTCAGCTGGAGCACCAAATGCATCCCATCCCATTGGGTATAACACGTTATACCCTTGCATTCTTTTCATTCTAGCTAAAGCATCTTGGGCGGTATAACTACGAACATGCCCAACATGTAACCCTGCTCCCGAAGGATAAGGAAATTCTACTAAAATATAATATGGTGGTTTTTCACTACCATTTATTGCTTTAAAGGCTCCCTTTTCTTCCCATCTATTTTGCCATTTTTTTTCGATTGCTTGATGATTTTTTTCCATCTTTTTTCCATCCTTTCTTTACCGCATATATTCCTAATAATTCATAGCATAAAAACATTAAAACAAATAGTAATACAAAGCCAATTAACATTTGCCACATAAATTTTAAAGGTAACACTGATATGATTGTACAAACAAAGGCAATAATAAAAGCATTGGCAATGTTAATTAATCGAAAAAGTTTTTGATAATCAATTTTTTTCTTATCAATAGTAAAACGACTTATTAAGTATTTTACTTCTGCCATTTGATATTTTTTATTATTCTTAAGTTTTCTTTTATTAATCAGAAAAAATACTAACCAAGCTCCCAAAAATAAACCCAGAAAAAATATTAAATTATATAACATATCTCATCCTCTTTTCTAAAATAAAAACACATCCTCTAAAGGACGTGTTTAAACGTGGTACCACCTAAAGTTTCTAGTATTACTAGCTTATTTATCCATAAGGGAGATAACCCATCACATCCAAAAGCAAGTTCATATAATCTTTATTACTAGTTTTCATCAACCACTAGCTTTCTTTAAATATTAATTATATTACTACTCTTTTTTCTTCGCTTGATAATATTATATTAGATTAAAATAAATTAATCAATCATTTTTTTCAAGCTTTAAAAAGGCCTTATACCTCAGCGATATATTCTAAGAGTTTAATAAACATACGGATAAAAATACTCTTTAATCCTTTACGTCTTAATTTTCTAATTTCAATTCTTTTTTTACTGATATCATTTTCACTATAAAAGATATTAGCAATTTGTTCTTTTAGAGAAGTTTCAATTTGTAGATCGCTAATAATTGAATCAATATCTTCATTTATTAAACGTACTGCATCAATTTCAATATCTTTACCTTTACAATTTATTGTTAGCTGCTTGACAGTAGGTACATTTTCTACTTCCACAATAAAATCCGCATCATCAACATAAGCTTTAAAATTTATGGCATCTTTATCAACAAAGGCTGTAACATCTTCAGCATGTTTCGTATTTCTAAAACGAATCTTATAATTTCTTTGATTAGGAATAATTCCACTTTTTCCTTCCGTAGGACGAATGATTAACGTGTAATTATTAGCTAAATAATTATATTCAATACGCGTGTTAATAAAATATCCATCTTCATGCAAGCGCGTAACCCCATCATCTTCATATAAATTATAAAAATTACTACGGCCGGGGAAAACATGAATTTCCATCGTTTTAGGAGCTTCAGTAACATTGATATTATCTTCTAACTTAGCAAGAGGAATAATCGACCCACTGCGCGCATAGACAGGATAATCTTCATCCTTAAAAAATAAAACATATCTTTTATTACCAGCAATTTTTTTACCTGTTTTAAAATCATACCACATACCATTTGGTAAAAATATTCGCTCAACAGCCCTATTCATGACTACATCTTTTTTATTTGTTATCGGACATACAAATAATTCACTACCAAAAAAATATTCATTTTTATATAAAGGTTCATCATATATTTCCGGATATATATAGTAAAGAGGTTGAATTAAAGGTAAACCGGTTTTAGAATATTTATAAGCTTCGGCATATAAATAAGGGATTAAACGTTGACGCATTTTACAATAATCTTTAACAATACTTAAAGTTCGAACATCCCAACGCCAAGGTTCTCTTTTATAAAAACGCCCATCTTTAGAAGAAAATCTAAAGAT
>CANRAC010000051.1 GCA_947628495.1 uncultured Bacilli bacterium | reverse complement strand
TTTCAGGGGATTAACTTAGAAAATAATCCTATGAAAATATAGGATTTTTTCGTGAGAAATTCTAATAAGTAAAAATGGGAGGGAATATGGAAAATAAGAATGAACTTGCAAAAGAAGAAAGAACAATATTTATTGTTTTAGCTATTATTGTTTTAATAGCTATAGGGGTATTAGTAACTTGGTATTTTACGAAAGATAAAGAAGTAGAAGAAAAAGATAAAGTTACTAAAGATAAGACTGTGGAAACTACGAAAAAAGATACTAGCGATTTAGATGTAGGCAATACATATACATTTACACCAACCCAAACAGTTGTTATAAGTGACAACGTGGTAGAAGAAGAAGTACCAATTGTGGAAGTCGCTCCAGTTGTTGAAACAATTGTCGAAGAACCTAAAATTACGGACTACAATAAAAATATAAAATTTTATTATTTAAATGAAGTAATTGGTATTGGTAATGCTGAATTAACCACTTTAGATAATGAATTAATCAAACTAGAAAATGGTGTTATTGTTTCTGTTAAAGCTTACGATCCTACAACAAACATTGAAGTAGATGCCACTGGTAAATATATGATAACAGATGAAAAAAACGTTACTTTTAATGAAGAAGGAAAGTATGTAATTACTGTCAGAAATAGTGATGGACAAGAGTATGAACTAGAAATTTTAGTCATTAGCGAAGATAATTTTAAAACATTAGTTGATAGTTTTATAATTTCAACAGAATTAAATTTAAAGGCCCCAAAATATTATGATTGGGATTTATATAATGAATTTTTAACAGCCTTTACTAATTTTAAAAATATGACTTATGATGATTTAGAAGCTAAAAGAGAAGCTTATCTTGCTTTAGATACTCAACTTAATGAATTAAATGCTACTTTTAATAAGACTGAATATAATAAAGATTTAGAAATAGAAAAGAAAAAAGCTGATATTGAAAAAGTAGATGTCAAAATTGCGCAAGCGATTAATTCTATAAATACAAGCATTGTAGAAAGTGGCATTAGTTTAAGTGCTATAACTACAAATGCGGATGGTAGTAAAAATGTTGAGGCTAAAATTATTGAAGCAGATTCCGCAAAAAAAGTTAATGATATAAAAGATGCTTTTTTAGATAATGTGGCAGAAACTTTAATTAATGATGAAACAATCACTTCTATAACATTTGGTACAACGGAAATAGATTTAACTAATATTGATAAAAGTCAAATTGCTACAACGACTTATAATATGAAAGGAGCTATTAAAACTCAATTATCTGGTGTAAATAGTAATACTCCATTATCTGGATTAGATAATAAATCAGTGAGTGCTACAATTAAAACTGTTAATGGAGCAGAGATTAAATATACGGTAATGTTTAAAGTTGAAAAAACTGAAGTGTTAGCTTCACCTGCAAATAATATGCAAGAAGAAGTATTTGGTTCTTCATCATCAATGCAAGAAGAAGTTTTTGATTCTCCATCATCAGTTGAAGAATCAGAACAAATAATTTAAATTTATTAATTAAAATAATTTTATGGAAAGGAGCTATTTAAGCTTCTTTTTTCTTGTTTAAAAGGATTTTATATCTTATAATAAATTAAGAAATGTGGTGAGACGATGAAAGCTATTTCTTTATTACCAGCCGATACATATTTAGTAATAAATAAAACGATATTATCTGATACCGATCGTAAAAATTTAATTACTTTATATGAGCCGATAATTGGGTCTTTAGCTATTAGTTTGTATTTAACTTTATGGCGAGATTTAGACAAGTTAGAAATAATGAGTATGGATTTCACACATCACCATTTAATGGCGATATTAAAAATGGATTTAGATTCAATTCGCATCGCTCGAGAGGCTTTAGAAAGTGTAGGCCTTTTAAAAACTTTTTATAAAGAAGGAGAAATAAATAATTATGTTTATGAATTATATTCACCTTTATCAGCGAACGAATTTTTTAATCATCCGATTTTAAATATTATTTTATATAATAATTTAGGAAAAAAAGAATATGATTTAATCAAAAAAGAATATGAACGCGTGCAAATTGATTTGTCTGGTTATACGGATATATCTAAAATGTTAAATATGACCTTTAAGTCTGTAAATGCTTCTCTTGAACATTTTGATGTTCAAACTACATCTTCATCTTCAATGCGTTTAGAAGAACAAATCGATTTTAATTTAATAATTTCTTCTTTTCCGAAAGGAATTTTAAATAGTAAAACTTTTAATAAAAAAACTAAAGACTTAATAAATCAGTTGGCCTTTTTATATAATTTAGATTCATTAAAAATGGCGGAGATATTAAGAACAGCTATTAATGAAAGAGGATTTATTGATAAAGAAGAATTAAGAAAAAATACTCGTAAATTTTATCAATTTAATAATAATGGTAATCTACCAACTTTAATATACCGAAAACAACCTGAGTATTTACGAAATCCCAATGGCGATACTTCCAATAGAGGAAGAATTATTCATGTTTTTGAAACTACTAGTCCTTATGATTTTCTAAAAAGTAAATATAAGGGTGTTAGACCAACAAGTCGAGATTTAAAATTATTAGAATATTTAGTTATTGATTTAGAACTAAAACCCGCCGTTGTCAATGTTTTAATTGATTATGTACTGCGTAGGAATAATAATAAATTAAATCAAGCTTTTATTGAAACAATCGCTGGCCAATGGAAAAGATTAAATATTCAAACCGCAGTTGAAGCTATGAGCGTGGCAGAAAAAGAACATAAGAAATATTCCAAAAAGGCTTCGAAAGTAACTTCTTCTAAGATTAGTGAAAAAGAACCAGTGTGGTTTAATGAAAATATAACAAAAGAAGAGATAAGTAATGAAGAAAAGGCCGAATTAGAAGACTTATTAAAAGAATTTAAGTAGGTGATAGAGTGTTAGAAGTTAAAAGTAATAATATTAAAAATATAAATATATCCTTAAAAAAAGATTTTAATTTAGCTTTAAAAAATCCCAAAATAAAAACTATGGTTACCAACTTAGGTATTTCAGAAGATATAGCGATGAAATATACTTCGAAATTAGAAGATGCGGCGCAAGAATTATCCAATTGTGAAAATTGTCCATCATTATTTGAATGTAAAAATAAAATTGAAGGATATGTTTATTATCCTAAAGTAAATGATCAGCATTTAATTTTTTCTTATGTTGCCTGCAAATATAAAGAAGAAAGTTTAAAAAAAGAAAATACTAAAAATCAAAGTGAACAAATGGCGCGGATGAAAGATATCGATATTACTGATAAAAAAAGAGTTAAAGTAATTAAATGGCTTAAGAATTTTTATGACAACTATGAAAAAAATCCTCATCAAAAAGGACTTTATTTGCATGGTAATTTTGGTTGTGGTAAAACATTCTTAATCTCCGCTTTATTAAATGAATTAAGTCAAAAAAGAGTAAAAACGGAAATTGGGTATTTTCCGGAGATGTTAAGAGACTTAAAAGACGATTGGGATACGTTTTCGGCTAAAATGGATTATTATGAAAATGTAGATATTTTATTAATCGATGATATCGGAGCAGAGAAAGTAACGGCCTGGGGACGTGATGAAATATTAGGAACTATATTACAACATCGCATGGATAATCACTTAGCTACCTTTTTTACTTCTAATCTAACAATTGAAGAATTAGAACATCATTTAGCTTTATCTAACTATAGTGAAGATGGTGTAAAAGCAAGAAGAATTATTGAAAGAATAAAACAATTATGCGATGATATGGAAATGATAAGTGAAAATAAAAGAAAGTGATATGAAAATTAATTTTGTATGCTATACTTAAAATAGAAAGAAGGTTTTATAAATGGAATGTGATTAGTATTTTAAAATGTCCAATATTTAAATTTACTTTTACAAATTAAATTAGAAAGAATGGTTTTATAAATGGAAAAAGAAAAAAAGGGAAAGAAAAAAGCTATTATTATTGTAGCTATATTACTAATTTTAGTTATTTGCATAGCTTTATATGTTATGTTTAATAAAAATTTATTTGCTAAAAAGGACCAAAAAACTAACAAGACAAAAGTAGAACAAAAATTATCACCTTATAGTCTTAAAAGTAATAATTTAGAACTATTTGATTTAAGATTTTTACAACTAGAAAATGAGCAATCTAATAAAATTTATAGCCCTTTATCAATTAAAACAGCTTTGGGAATGTTAAATGAAGGAACAGAAGGTCAGACTAAAGAACAAATAGCTAATATTATTGGTAACTATAAAATGAAAAAGTATGTAAATAGTCAAAATATGAGTTTTGCTAATGCCTTATTTGTACGAGATTCTTATAAGAAAAATATTAATGAAAACTATCTAAAAAATTTAAATAATAACTATAATGCGGAAGTAGTTTATGATTCATTTGCTAATGCTAATAATTTAAATAATTGGGTTAAAGATAAAACCTTTAATTTAATTGATAGTGTTTTTGATGATGTAAGTGATTTAGATTTTGTTTTAACTAATGCTTTAGCTATTGATATGGAATGGGTCAATAAAATTCAAAGTGAACATGATGATTATGAAGTTTCTCCCAAACATGAAGATTATAATTATAGCATTTTATCTTTAGATGGAACTGGGTATAATACTTTAAAATTTAATAATAATCTAGATGTTAAATCTGCTCAAATAGGAGCGGTTGCTAATCGTTATGATATTGTTAGTACCCTAGGAGAAAGTAATATTAGAGAAGAAGTAGGGAAAGCCTATAGTGAATATTTAGCTAAAGATGAGTGTGGCACAGCCGTAAAAGAACCAGATGTTAATACTTATTTAAATACCTATATTAATGAGCTTAATAGTAATTATAAACAAGTAAGTAGTTCAACCGATTTTTACTTTTATGATGATGAAAATATAAAAGCTTTTGCTAAAGATTTAAAAGAATATAATGGCATTACCTTAGAATACATAGGTATAATGCCTAAAAGCGAAACCTTGAGTGATTATATTAGCAATACTGATGACACAAAAATTAATAAAATAATTAATGATTTAAAACCTATTGAATTAAATAGTTTTAAAGATGGAGTTATAACCGAAATAGATGGATACATTCCAATGTTTAAATTTGATTATGAATTAAATTTAATAGATGATTTAAAATCTCTTGGTATAACCGATGTGTTTGATTCCACAAAAGCTGATTTATCAAAATTAACAAGTAGTAAAGGAGCTTATATTGAAAAAGCTGCTCATAAAGCTAATATCGAATTTTCCAATGATGGGATTAAAGCGGGAGCCGTTACCGCTTTAGGTGGTAAAGGCGCAGCTGATTGTGGTTTTAGATTTGATTATGAAGTACCGGTAGAAAAAATCAATATAACCTTTGATAAACCTTATTTATTTTTTGTCAGAGATAAAGAATCGGGAGAGGTTTGGTTTACTGGGACAGTTTATCAACCAATATCTTGGTCAGATCAAATGAATTATAATTTTTAAAAATTAAGATTATGTAAAATAAAAAAATGATACATCGAAAGTTCGTGCTGAAAGTGTTATTAAAGAGGATAAGTAGAGGTTAAAATAAATAAATCTAGAAATTCAACATATATATTTCGATGTATCGGCAGGTAGAATAACACTCATAACTGAAAAATTATGTCGAAATTTGCTAAAAAGGAAAAAATTTGTATAAATATCAAAGGATGTGAAAAATGACTCAATATGCTCATAAATCATTAAATAAAGATTTAAATAAATTTTGTGATTATATGTATGGATGTAAGACTCCAAAAACTAAAAGGGATATTGAAAACTTCGAGGCTAGTTATTTTGCCATGTGTCTTCTGCTACCTAAAGAGTTACTATTAGAAACGTCAATAGTATTATGTGGCAGCTTAAAGGCTGTATTAGAAAACGAGGATTACTTTAACATTAGAACAAGAGTGTAAAGACAAACTAGTTAGAAAATTAACTAATAATTGATAATGTTAAACTAGATAAAAATATCAAATATTGATGAATTAATTTGCTATCACAATAAAAAAGTTATATAATATATTCGTAAATTGATTATGAAAGACATGATTTTTAAGTATTTTTAAAAAGAGACTTAGTGGTTGGTGAAAACTAAGAAAAAACTTAAAAGTTACTCCTTTCTAGAGAGTCTAATAAACTCCGGTTGAAAGCCGTTATCAAAATTAAGAAAATAAAGGATGGTACCGTCATAATTGACTCCTTGGTATTATCCTTTTTATTTTGAGGAGGAATATGATGAATATAGAAGTATTTACCCAATCTGCTATAAAGCTTGCAGGAAATATTATAATCTATTTTGATCCGTATCAAATTAAAGAAGAATATCATGATGCTGATTATATTTTTATAACCCACGATCACTATGATCATTTTGATATAAACTCTATCCAAAAAATAATAAAAGAAACAACAAAATTAATTGTTCCTAAAATTATGGAAAAAATAGGAAGAGAAATTACTAATAATATCTTATTAGTAGAACCTAATCAAAATTACGAATTAGCTAATTTTAAATTTCGGACATATAGTGCTTATAATATAAATAAACCTTATCATCCCAAAGATATGGGATATGTAGGCTATAATATTAATTTAGATAACACTTCTTACTATATAATGGGAGATACTGATGTAGTTCCGGAAATAGAAAATGTTGAAACTAATATTTGTTTTATTCCGATTGGGGGTAAATATACTATGGACTATCAAGAAGCGGCCGAGTATATAAATAAAATAAAACCGCAAATAGCAATTCCTATTCATTATGGAAGTATTGTCGGGGACGTTAGTTTAAAAGATAAATTTAAAGAATTAATAAATAGAGATATTGAAGTAAATATTTATATAAAATAGGAGGAAAAAGATGATAAATATTAAAGAAGATGAAAAATTAAACGTTTTAAACCATAGTTGTGCACACATCTTAGCTCAAGCGATTAAACATTTATATCCTGAAGCTAAGTTTTGGGTTGGACCCGTCGTAGATAGTGGCTTTTACTAT
>CANRAC010000050.1 GCA_947628495.1 uncultured Bacilli bacterium | reverse complement strand
TCAATTCGCAATTTAGCTAGCGAGATTAAAATAAGTGTAATGACTATCAAAAAAGCTTACGATGAACTAGAAAAGGAAGGCTATTTAATTCAAGTCCAAGGCAAAGGCACTTTTGTAGCTCCGAAAAATAATGAGTTAGTTAAAGAAAATGCGCAAAAGGAGATTGAAAAGCACCTAAATGAAATCGTCAATATAGCTTTAAAATATAAAATAAAAAAACAAGATATAAAAGATTTATTTGATATTTTTTATGGGAGTGATAAATAATGACTAATATAATTGAAATAAAAAATTTAGAAAAAAATTATGAAAAATTCACTTTAAAGATTGATAAATTAGCAATTCCCAAAGGGAATATTGTTGGTTTAATAGGGGAGAATGGGGCCGGAAAGACCACATTATTAAAAGCAATTTTAAAAATTATTACTATTGATAAAGGAACTATTACGATTTGTCCTAATGAAGATATTGGGGTAGTTTTAGATAATATCTTTTTTCCGGAAATTTTAAAAGTGAAAGACTTAGATACCATCATGCGCGATATTTATCAGAATTGGGATAGCGAGCTATATAATAGTTATTTGCAAGAATTTAATTTACCTAACCAAACTATTAAAAAATTATCGAAAGGAATGCGCAAGAAGTTAGAGATAGCGGTGGCATTATCTCATCATCCTAAACTTTTAATTTTAGATGAGCCAACAAACGGTCTAGATCCGATAATGCGTAGTGAAGTTTTAGATATATTTTTAAAATTTATTGAAGATGAAGAACACAGCATTTTACTTTCTACCCATATTACGAGCGACTTAGAACATATCGCTGATAAAATTGTTTTTATTGATAAAGGTCAAATTATATTAGAAAAAACAAGAGATGAGCTAATGGATAATTATGGCATCTTAAAATGTGGGGTCGATGATTTTGCTAAAATAGCTAAAGAAGATATTATAACTTATAAAAAGGGCAGATTTAATTATGAAATTTTAATGGATAATAAAAAACAAAAGCAAAAAAAATATAAAGAATTTATCATGGATAAAATAACTTTAGAAGAATTAATGGTATTACTTATTAAAGGAGAAAAATAATGAAGGGATTTATAAAAAAAGATTTACTATTTTTAAAAGGTAGTTTAAAATTATATGCTTTAATTTGTGTATTATATATTATTATGGTTATCCAAGGCGAAATTGATATCTCCGCTTTATTACCTTTTTTTAGCATGATGTTAATGTTTACAACTTTTAATTATGATGCTTTTAATAATTGGGATGCTTATGCAACTACATTGCCTAAAGGTAGAGAAAATATTGTGAAAGCTAAATATACTGTTACCGTTTTACTGGCAGTGGTTGTTAGTTTATTTGTCTTAATTTTAGGGTACTTAATTAGTTATTTTCAAAAACAACCTTTTAATTTAACGGAAAGTTTAAATATTATTTTGATTGTTAATAGTGTTACTTTCCTGATTGAATCGATAATGTATCCCATTGTTTATAAACTCGGCATTGAAAAAGCGCGCATAGCTATCTTTTTGGTGGTTTTTGGCATCGTTATAATTGCAGGAGCTTGTTGGAAATTTATTGATTTTAATAATTTTGCCGACCCATCTCATTTTTTACAACATTATGGGGCTATTCTTTTTTTAGGAGGAGCTTTAATCATTTTCGCTATATCTTTTTGGATATCGAAAAAGATTTATTTAAAAAGGGAATTTTAAGGTTTGGAAAATTTTTGAAAATGTATTAAAATGGATAGGGTGTTAGGAATGAAAACGGAAAACAATATTTTAATAGCTTTTATTTTAAACGTTGCTTTTTCTTTATTTGAAGGAATAGGGGGCTTATTTACGGGAAGTATTGCGATTTTATCCGATAGCTTGCATGATTTAGGGGATGCGATAAGTATTGGTTTATCGTACTTTCTGGAGAAAAAGAGTAAGAAAAAACCAGATAATAATTATACTTATGGTTATACTCGTTATTCTGTTATGGGCAGTATTATTACGACCATGATTTTATTAGTTGGTTCGGTTTTAGTTATTATAGGAGCAATTAAAAGGTTAATAAATCCGGTAGCAATTAATTATAATGGAATGATCATTATTGCTATTTTGGGAACAGTAATTAATCTAGCAGCTACTTATTTTACGAGGGGTGGAGACTCCCTCAATCAAAAGGCTGTTAATTTACATATGTTAGAAGATGTTTTAGGATGGATAGTTGTTTTAATTGGTTCAATATTAATGAAGTTTACTAATATAACTTTAATTGATCCAGTTCTTTCCATCTTAGTTGCCATTTTTATTTTCTATCATGCTTGGAAAAATTGGCAAGAAGTAATGGACTTATTTTTGGAGAAGACACCTAAGAATATTAATATTGATACTCTAAAAAAACATTTATTAAAAATAGATAATTTATATGATGTGCATCATATTCATGTTCGTAGTATTGATGGAATTAATAATTTTGCCACTTTGCATGCCGTAGTTAAAAATTATAGCAAAGAAGTTAAAGATGAAATTAAAAAGGAACTAGCAAAACTCGGAATTAAACATTCAACAATTGAATTAGAATTGCAAAATGAAAAATGTGAAAGTTTAGATTGTCATTTAGAAAAAAAAGAACCTAGTGCTCATCATCACTAGAATTCATCATAGAAAATATCATCAGGTTTTAAGTTAAACACCGCCGCTATTTGTTGAGCCATTTTATAATATAGGCCTCTTTTTTTATTTTCTAGTTGCCAGTAGTGATTAATACTAATCTTTAAGAGTTCACTCATATCTTTATACGTAAAATTATGAGCTATTCTTAACTGGCGTAATTTAGAAAAAAAATCTTTGTTTTGCATTAAAAAAACACCTCAATACAATTATACAAAATAATTTTAATCTTCGCTATAAGCGAAGATTAATTTTTTAGGCTAAATGCTAAAATGTAATTGGTGTTTGGTAATGAATGAAGTAAAAAATTTGGGCTCTAAGAGTTTAACTGTCAAAAGAAATTTTCGAAAATTAAAATTAACAAAATATAAAAATGCTCGAGAAATGGCCAAAGATTTGCATATCTCAGAAAATTACATCTATCAGATTATTAGTATGAAAACTGATAAAGTTCCTTCTATTCCTTTACTAGAATTTATAAGTGATAGATGGAATATAGATATAACTTATTTTTTTGAAGAAAATCCAGTTATCCAGAAAAATAAGAAGGTCAAGACCAGAGCTTAAAGAGTTGATACGAAAGTATCAATTATTTTTTGGGAATAACTATCCATTAAGTATTCGGGATGCCATTGTAATCCTAAGATAAATTTTTTATGAGGCCAAAATACGGCTTCTATTACATTATCGGGACTTAAAGCACAAACTTTTAGGTGCTGAAAGGAAAAATTAATGTAATCGTGGTGGAGACTATTGACAGGGATGTAGTCTTTTTGAATAATTTGCTTTAAAATAGTATTATCTTTTATTTTAATCATATGGTGATAGTCTTTCTCTTTTTTATAATGATTATCGTTTTCTAATTTTTCACTCATGTCAAGTTTAGTACGGCTAGTGGCATCTAGGCTGCATAAAGCTTGAAATCCCGCACATATAGCCAGAAGCGGAGTGTCAGTATCTACAGCATAATTGATAACATATTCATCAAATTGACTCCAGTTTGTTCCACCCGGAACGATGAAACCGTGACATTTTTTTAAAATATGATTGACTTTTTCTTTGTCAATTGTATTGCTAATATTATTAGGAGGTAAAAGTAGAATAGGCACTACTTCATCATAAGAGGCTAAGGCTTGAAGCATTTCTTCCTTAACTTGAATTATTCTTTCCTTATCTATATTTTCATAAGCACGTCCAATAATGCCAATTATTTTCACGTTATCTTCTCCTTTTAATATAATATATGCTAAAATTTCGTATAAAAAAATACCATTAAGGTATTTAATTATTTGCTGTATTATCTTGAACATAAGCGATAATTTGCAAGATTCGATAAATTAATTCTAATAAAGAAATAATCATATTATTAACATATTCAATATTATATAATTTGAATAATTTTTTAAGCATTCCTAATTCTTCGTCTGTTGCCATATTATTAGCTTTTAATAAATCATAAGCTTTATTTTGAGCTTTAACTTCCGTTTTAAGAACTTTAACTGACATTATGAAAGACACTAAATAAATTAATAATCCTAAGCAAGATAATCCAATTGTAAATGGCGCGGATTGACTTTTGAAAATAAAGATATCAAGAATTACGCCAATTATAACTAGGGGAATAAAAGCTAGAGGGCCAAAATAAATAATTGGAGTTAGTTTAATTCGTGTTTTCATGTCCGGATCATTTTCTTTATCTAAGATAGCTAGACAAGATTTTTGAGATGCCATAGCTAAAGATGATATTGTATTTTTCTTCCAAGTAAGTCTTCTTAATCTTACCTTTTTGAAAAAGTGACTATAGCTGTTACCAAATAGTATAGAACCACTAGTTTTAACTTTGATATGTTGTAAATCATTATCATCTAAGATTTTGCGAGCTATGTCTTGTCCCGTCATATCTAAGCTATTTTTCTTTTTGTTGTACTTATGATATTTAATTGCTAATATAATTTGAACTATTAGAGCAAAAATGGATATAACGGCAATTAGAATCAAAATAATTCCCATTAGTAAAATAACAATATCAGATACATTATTTAAGTTGTAACCTAAAGCACTTTCGGCAATTTTTCGAAATGTTTCTATCATATACTTCCTCCTTCATTTCTATTTATATTATAATTAGTTACCATCTATTAGTCAATTATGGTCAAATTAATATGAATGAGGGAGAATAAAAATTTTACATTTTGATAACTCTGTGTTGAATAGAAAACAAACGTTTGCTATAATTTAAGTGGGAACATTTAATAGTTGGGTGGAGCCAAACTTCTTAAAAGAAGGGAGGCGACGATATGAACAAGAAGGATTTTTTAATTCTATCTTTAGTAATAATTATCTTCCTTTTACTATTCTTACTATTTATAGTATTAATATAAAAGAAAACCACCTAACTCAGCAATGATTTAGGTGGTACCATCAATATGGCAACACTCAACATGCTAAAATTGAATGTTCCTTTTTATTTTATGCAAGTTTCCTTGACAAATACATAATAACATAAAAACGTTATTTTAACAAGTCGTTTTCTCACTTCTTATTCTGGAAAATGAAATCTTGCAATATGCTAGTTTTTCTTTTATAATTTTGACTAGAAATTAAAGTTATTTATAAATCAATGAGTAGGAGTATATTTATAATGAAATGTATTATTTTATGTGCTGGTTATGCTACAAGAATGTATCCTTTGACCAAAAACAAAGCCAAAGCTTTATTAAAAATAAATGATAATTGTGTTTTAGATTTAATATGGAATAATGTTAAGCAAAGTACCGATTTGATTGAGGAAATGATTTTAATAAGTAATAATTTATTTTATCAAGATTTCCTTAAATGGAAAGATAGACAAAAAAATAGCAATAAAATTAAGATAATAAATGATGGTACAAATAGTGTCGAAGAATCCTTAGGAGCTGTAAGTGATTTAATGCTCGCTTTAAATCAAGAAAAAATTGATGATGATGTTTTAATTATGGCTGGTGATAATATCTTAGATTTTTCTTTGGATTATGTGTTTGACCAATTTGCTAATAATTCTAGTTCTTATATTCTTTATTATGAGGAAAATAATATTGAAAAATTAAGAAAAACAGGGGTTTTGCAAATAGATGAAAATGGCAAAGTAATAAACATGGAAGAAAAACCTAAAAATCCTAAATCAAATTATGCCGTACCTCCTTTTTACTTTATTAAGAAAAAAGATCTTAATTTAATCTTGAAAACATTTGCTAATAAAAAAGTGGATTCAATGGGCGAAATAATTGTTAATTTAATTAATGTAACAACTATAAAAGCCATAAAGATGAAAGGCAAAAGAATAGATATTGGGTCAATAGAAACATATAATAAAATATTAAATGAGCATGTTAAATAAGATATTTTTTGCTATTATAAATACATAAAAAGAGTGAATTTTTTTCACTCTTATTTAGTTAAAGTTCTTTTCTCTATCTTATCAATTTCTTTGCTTAAATCAATCATTTCATCTAAGCTATACATAATTGCCCATTCATTAATGTTAGGAAGGGTATTACTATCAATATAATTATCATTGTAGTCTAAAGTTATCTTTTCCCCACTTTTATGATAATCAGTTCCGCCACTTACATATAAATCTTTAATTTTAGCAGTCTCTTCTAGATAATCATAGAACTCTTGATTATCGAGATATGCAGGATGTCTAATTTCTAGACCATTAACACTTGGATTAGCTTTTAAAAAGTCGCTTGTTAATTTATAAGAATTATCCCAGGCTTTTTTAATTTTTGCTTCATCACCAGATTTAGCAAAATAAGCGGCTGTATGAGGAAAGAATACCAAAGCTTCGTTTTCGTGAATTGCTTCAATTATTTTAGTCATGTTAGGATAAAATTTTGAGTAGTCCACAAAAAATTTACTGTCAGGATTTTTCATTTCTCTATTTCTAAAACCTCTAGGATTAGTTTTTAATTCTTCTAACAAGCCTTTGGAGATATTATAATCGACATATCTTGAGTCTGTTAAACCATAGGAGATGGCATAACCAGCAAAAGGGACATCATCTGTTAATTTTATATTATCATAATCGGCTTTGTAGCCAATACCTTGAGCTACTTTTTTGACAAAATCAAGTTCCTCTTGTTGATATTGACGAGAATCTAAATAAGCTAATTTCTGATAATTATCTAAAATAAAACGATAAAAATTTGGGTAATTTTTTATTTCCAAATTATAAGCTAAAATGTCCATAGCTATATTGCATTTATTACCGTCTAAGGTTATAAATGGGAACATTCCAGTTAATTCCATACCAATAATAAACTTTAGTTTCTTGTATGTTTCTAAATCATTTTTATCTAAATTACTAAATAAATCATAATATGATGATAAGGTTCTATGATCTGTTATTGCTAATACATTAGCATTTTGCTTTAAAGCTTCATCTAAAAAAGCTTTTTTATTTTGCAAAGTTGCAATGTGATTATGTAATCCATAAATTTCTTTAGACATATTTTT
>CANRAC010000049.1 GCA_947628495.1 uncultured Bacilli bacterium | reverse complement strand
ATAAATGATGAAATAGATGAACTACGTCATGCCGCTACTTCAGCTCTTATTAATAATCGTAACGTTATTGTCGTTTCTTCTGTCTCTTGTATTTATAATATTGGTGAAAAAGAAGATTATGAAAATGGCATGTTGACTTTAACAGTGGGGGAAACCCACAAACGAAATGAAATTATTAATAAATTAGTCGATATGACTTATGAACGAAGTGAATTAGATTTTCATAGGGGAACTTTTCGAGCTAAAGGCGATACCATTGAAATAATTCCCGTTAATGAAAGAAGCCATGGTATTAAAATAGAGCTTTTTGGCGATGAGATAGATCGTATTACTACCTTTGATCCTCTAACGGGAGCCATTATTCAAAATAAAAAATCTATTTCTATCTTTCCCGCTTCGCACTTTGTTACTTCCCCTGATAAATTAAGTGAAGCTATTAGAAGAATAAAGGATGAATTAGATAGTCGTTTAGAAGAGTTAAAGCAAAATAATAAACTAATTGAAGAACAAAGATTAAGAGAAAGAACTTTATATGATATTGAAATGTTAAAAGAAACGGGCTTTTGTAGTGGTGTGGAAAACTATTCGAGACATTTAGCATTAAGAGAAGCTGGCCAAACGCCGACCACTTTAATAGACTTTTTTCCGAAAGATTTTTTACTTGTTGTTGATGAATCGCACGTTACCTTGCCCCAAGTGCGAGGTATGTATAATGGCGATCGCATGCGTAAGCAAACTTTAGTTGATTATGGTTTTCGTCTTCCGAGTGCTTTAGATAATAGGCCTCTTAAATTTGAGGAATTTACGGGTAAAATAAATCAGGCTATTTATGTTTCTGCCACACCTGGTGATTATGAACTAGAATTAGTTCAGAATCATTTTACCGAACAAATAATTCGACCTACGGGTTTACTTGATCCAACTATTGAAGTAAAACCTACCTCTGGCCAGATTGATGATGTAATTGCCGAAATAAATAAAAGGAAAGAAAAAAATGAAAGAGTCTTAATTACGACTTTAACAATTCGCATGGCGGAAGAGCTTACAAATTATTTAGCTTCTTTTGATGTCAAAGTGGCTTATTTACATAACGAAATTAAAACATTGGAAAGATTAAAAATAATTCAGGATTTACGTTTAGGAACTTATGATGTTGTCGTAGGAATCAATTTACTAAGAGAAGGAATAGATATTCCGGAGGTAAGTTTAATTTGTATCATGGATGCTGATAAGCAAGGCTTTTTACGAAGTGGTCGTAGTTTAATTCAAACGATTGGCCGTTGTGCTAGAAATGCATCAGGACATGTCATTATGTATGCTGATACAATTAGTGAAGCTATGGATTATGCTATCAAAGAAACAAAAAGAAGACGGGAAATACAAAATGCTTACAATACTGAACATAATATTACACCAAGAACTATTACAAAAGAAATTAGAGAAGTAGTTAGTAACGAAGTAATGGAAAGTAAAGAGAAAAAGACCAAATTATCGAAAAAAGAAAAAGTAAAAATAATGCAAAATATCGAAACTGAGATGAAGCAAGCAGCCAAAGCTTTAGATTTTGAACGAGCCATGGAATTGAGAAATATTTTGTTTGAAATGCAAAGTGACTGATAATTTCCCGCTTTTTTTCTTGTAAAATTTATAGTTTTGTTGTATTATCTTAAAGACGCTTAAAAAAGGAAGTGGAAGTTATGGATAAAATTATTAATATTGCTGTTGTAGCTCACGTTGATGCCGGTAAAAGTACTTTAGTTGATGCCTTATTAAACCAAAATGGTGTTTTTAGAGCTAATGAAGAAGTAGTTGACTGTGTTATGGACAGTAATGATTTGGAAAGAGAAAGAGGTATTACAATTTATTCCAAAAACTGTGCCATAAGATATAAAGATTATAAAATTAATATTGTGGATACTCCTGGTCATGCGGATTTTTCTTCCGAAGTAGAAAGAATTATTAAAACTGTTGATACCGTTATCTTATTAGTTGACTCAGCTGAAGGACCAATGCCCCAAACTCGTTTTGTCTTAAAAAAAGCTTTAGAACAAAATTTAAGACCAATTCTATTTATTAATAAAATAGATAAGAAAGATGCTCGTGCCGAAGAAGTTGTTAATATGACTTTTGATTTATTTGTGGAATTAAATGCTACCGATGAACAATTAGACTTTCCGATAATATATGGAGCAGCTCGGGATGGTATTGCTAAACTTTCTTTAGATGATGATAGTAAAGATATTTCGCCTCTATTAGAAACAATTGTTAAACAAGTAGAACCATTTAAAGGTAATGAAAATGATCCTTTACAACTGCAAATTTCCCAACTAGATTATGATGATTATATTGGTCGTTTAGGTATCGGGCGCGTGAATAAAGGTCAAGTAAAATCTGGAGAAGTTGTCAGTTTAGTCCGTAATGATGGTAGTCAAACTTCTTTTAGGATTTCCAAGTTATTTGTAACCGAAGGCATTAAAAAAGTGGAAAAAGATGTCGCTTATTTTGGAGATATTGTTACTGTAGCTGGATGTGCTGATATCTCTATTGGCGACACTATATGTGAAAAAGATGTTATTAATCCTCTTCCACCTATTGAAATTGAAAAACCTACTTTATCTATGAATTTTTTAGTTAATAACTCGCCATTTGCTGGACAAAGTGGAAAATTTTTAACTAACCGTCACTTAAAAGAAAGACTTGATAAAGAATTAGAAACAAATGTAGGACTAGAAGTTGAAGAACTGCCAAATGCCGATGGCTTTAAAGTATCAGGCCGAGGTGAATTACATTTATCTATTTTACTGGAAAACATGCGCAGGGAAGGTTATGAACTTTCTGTTTCGAAACCAGAAGTATTATATAAAGATATAGATGGTCAAAAATGTGAACCATTTGAAACGGTAATTATTAATTGCCCAGATGAATATTCGGGAACAGTTATTAATGATTTACAAGAACGTAAAGCGATCTTAATGAATATATCTAATACCGAAGATAACTATGCTCATCTTGAATTCTCTGCGCCAACACGCGGTTTAATTGGCTATCGTAGTGCTTTTATTACCAATACGAAAGGTGAAGGTATCATGCTTCGTAGCTTTGATACTTATAAACCTTATGTAGGGGAGATTAGTGGTCGTAAAAATGGTGTTTTAGTTTCTATGGAAAATGGTAAGACTTTAGGTTTCTCTTTGTTTAATTTACAAGAAAGAGGGACAATGATTGTCGAACCAGCTACTGATGTATATGTGGGAATGATTGTCGGAATTAATAATCGTGACAATGACTTAAATGTTAATCCTTGTAAAAATAAACAACTTACTAATACAAGAGCTAGTGGTAGTGATGATGCTATTGCTTTAGTAAAACCGAAAAAATTTACTTTAGAAGAAGCTTTGGAATTTATTGAAGAAGATGAATTAGTAGAAATAACTCCCGATGAAATTCGATTACGTAAAAAAATCTTAGATCCAAAAGACAGATTTAGAGAAAATAGATAAAATTAAAAAGAAGGCAAAATGTCTTCTTTTTGGTATTTATTAACAATCTTCATAAATCACTTTTACTATATCAGTTGGATCAATTGGAGTTTCATAATCAAAAGTAATTGGATAACTTTCTTCCTTTTTTAATGTTACTCTAATACTTTCTTCTCTAGTTAATAATACTTCATTATTTTTATTCTTAAACTCTATATGTACACATGTTAATTCTTGTGTATTTTTAGTTTTATTTTCAAAATTACTACTATAAATAAACTTTCCATCATTTATATAATAATTTTCATCTTTAACTGCAAATTTTTCGTTAAAAGGTACAGAGGGCTTAATATCTGATTTCTTAGAGTCTTTTTTTATTATGGTATAAATTCCCAAAGCTATTAATAACATTATAAGTACTAAAATTGAAATTATTAAAATTGTTTTCTTTTTCATTTAAATCACTCATTCCTTTCACTTTGTCCAAGGTGTGTATAGTCATGAAGAATGAACAAAATTATTTTTTATTTCCTACTTGCTATTATCTTCTATTATTTTATTTTTAACCTCTGTTATATTAGTTAAAGATATTCCATTTTTTAAAGGTTCAGGTAATGTTTTATTTGAGTTATAATTTAAATATAATTTTGTAAAGTCTTTTGGGAAATTGTTTTTAGTAATTTTATTACCTATTTGACTATTTTCGGTGTCGTAAAAATAATCTTCTATTGTTTCAATGCCTTTTAAATCTAATAAATAATAATTTGCATAGTAATTACTTAAATCTTTGCTAGTATCTATTGGAGAAATATAATAGAGCAGAGAATTATGTGAATACACTACTCTGTCATAATATGCTTGACTAGCCCTAGGTCTATATGAAACTAAAACTCCTTTATCCCCGTTATTATCTTCAAAATAATAAACCTCGTCATTATTATCATGAATTAATTGAATTGCAGAAGGAGACTTGGCTGAAGAATATTTAGGGGCTTCTTTTATTTTATCGATGGATAAAGCATTCATTTCTTCATTCGAAACGGATACTTTTTCATAATCAAATACTTTATTATTTTTAGGATCTATTAAATTATTGCTAAGGTTTTTTAAGGATTTGCATAGTTGCAAGTTTGTACTCTGAGCGCATATAGAGGATTTATTAATATTCGCACCACGCGATCCGGACCAGCCACCTAAAGCTTCTAATACTTTATATATAAAAGGATTAGAATCAGATGTCTCATAACTAAATGATGCGCGACCACTCGTACCTTTATTGTTATGGATCCAACTTACATAACCATAATGGTACTGTTCAACATCTATATCTTTATCGTAATAATAAGTTTTCATATCTAACCTAGTAGTTCTTCCATCCCCACTTGTAGTAGTACCAATGTGATCAAGTTTGGCAAAGTATATGGTATTTGTTAGTTCCCCACTATCATCCACATATTGATAAATCATTGGGGGAATTACAAGCTCACCACCAAGCCAGCCTATTTGATGTTCGTAATCTCTTTGATAATAGTTCATATTATGTTTTGTTAGAAAATTATTGTTTTTTACATCATATACGCCCATCAAACTATAATAATCGCCTGTGTTAATGGCTTTCTGTTTTTTTACAAAGAAGAATTTGTTTCCTAAAACACCAATATAATACAGCTCATGGTTAGCGGTGTTACTTTCTATTGTAGTTATATCATAACTAGGAGTTGAAATAATCCTTTGTGTATCACTTTCATTGTAATCTAACTCTAACTTATTTTTTTTCAATTCTTGTTTTACATAATTAATATTATAATTGTTATTTGAATTTAAATATAAATATATACTTTTATAATAATTTACTGTACAAGTAACATCATTCGTAGGGTTGCTTACAGTTAATTTTTGATTGGTTGTATTATATTTAAATTCGGCATTAACGCAGGTTGTATTACTATAAACATATTTATCATATCCTTTAAATTCTAATTCTATTGTATCATCTTGAGAAATTTTTTGCGGAATAGAAGTACTTACTAAATCTGCGCCATAATATTCTAAATGAAAATTAAATTCTGCTTTTTTCCAATAAGCATATAATGTTATATTTTGGGAAATAGAATTATTACTAATAGTTATTTTTCCTGTATTATCTATGTATTTTGTCCCTTGTCCATTAGTCTGAGTATAGTATCCTTGGAACTTATAGCCACTTCTTGTTGGGATTGCTATACTAGTAATTTTATTAGTGCCATTTTGATTTGTATAAAAACCATCATTATACTTTTCATATATATTGTTAATAGTATTTTTTCCATTTTGATGATTAAGGGTTATTGTATAAATATTGGCAGTATAATAGGCATATAATGTTATATTTTGGGTAATAGTAGTATTACTAACAATTATTTTTCCAGTTTTATCGATATATTGCGTGCCTTTTCCATTAGCTTGAGTATAATAACCTTGGAAAGTATATTTACTCTTAGTTGGAATAGCTATATTAGTAATTCTGTAATCAATTGAATCACTAGGACTGGCTATTTTATTAGCATCATTTAGATCTGCATAAAAACCACTGTTATACTTTTCATATAAAGTATTAATGGTATTTTGACCATCTTGATGATTAAGGGTTATTGTATAAATATTAGCAGTATATTGAGCATTTAATGTTATATCTCTAGTCAAAAAGATTTTATTATTTTTAAAGTAGGTTATATTTGTGCTATAGTCTTTCCAACTTTGAAAGCTATATCCTGTTTTAGAAGGATTATTAGCACTAATAGTAATATTAGTTTTATATTCTCCTGTTTGTTTAGCAACACTTGGAGTTCCTCCATTTGTATTATAATTTACTGTAAAAGTTTTTTTCTGCCATATAGCATATAAAGTTATACCATTCTTTTTCATTTTAAGAGGAGTTTCAATAGCTAATCCATTTTTAGAAGTAGACCAATATTTAAAATCATATCCAAAAGTTGTTGGTTTACGAGTAGATATTTCAACTTCTTGATTTAATTGATATTTGTTATTATCCGTTGGCATATTAGAAACAGTTTCATCTAAGTTTTTATTATAAACAATTTTATATTTATTTGGAGTTGATTGACCATTACAAGTATCTTTTATTTCATATGATTTACTATGATCTGCATTTTCTTTAATTTCAACATATTTATTTTTATATTTTTCTATATTAGATTCTTTTAAATAATTGTTATCAATTAAATCTTTAATCGATAAACAACCAGTACCAATATCTTCGACATGCTCATAAGCTTCAGCAGCAGCTTTGATACTTTGTTCAATACGAATTGTTTCCTTTGTATTTTGTTTTTTAGATAACCCTACAACATTAATAGCAATAACAGTACCAATTATACCTAATAAAGCAATAGTTACAATTATTTCTATTAAAGTAAAACCCTTTTTATTTTGCATTATTCTCCTCTTCCTGTATTTTAAATTTATTAGTAGCTTTTTTCTAACCTATTATAATAATATCATAAAAACTTTTAATAAGGTAGATTAAAGGAATTGATTTTTAAAATTAAAAAATGTATACTAGAACAAATTGGAGTTGATATAAATGCGAGAATTTAGTGAACAAGAATTAGTCAGAAGAGAAAAATTAAATAAAATTAAAGAGTTAGGTATTGATCCATTTGGAGATAGATTTGATCGTGATGCCTATGCTTTCGATTTAAAAACTAAATATCAAGATATTGAACATGATGCCTTTGAGAATATGACAGATACTGCTACGGTTGCGGGACGTATTATGTTTATTCGCAAAATGGGTAAAGCTTCCTTTTTTACCATTAAAGATAAAACCGGTTCTATTCAAATTTA
>CANRAC010000048.1 GCA_947628495.1 uncultured Bacilli bacterium | reverse complement strand
AAAAATTCTGGACGCAAATAATTTTGATTACCTTCTTCTCCTGAATGGACTTTAACAGCTACTTTTCCTGGTAAAGTCTTGCCTAATTTCTGATAAATTTTTACAACTGCTTCGGAAGTTAATTCCTTTGTAAAATATACTTTTGGTTTTTCCATTATCTCTCACTCCTTTTTTATTTTACCACTTTTTTATTAATGTATGAACTTAATCACGAGGTTCAGTATTTTTATTGATAATATTTTTTGAAAAGCCATCTATTTTATAATCATATTCTAAAGTATTAGTTTCAAAGTCAATCTCATAAATAGCTTGATTATTTCTTAAGTCTAAATCGATATCCACAAAAGTAACTTCATTATTATTTAAGCCTGCATCGGCTAAAGCAATACTCTTAGCTTCCTCTGCACTTATATAATTATCGGTAACTATTGACGTACTATTATTATCAATATTTTGATTATTATTATAATTACTATAGATTATTTTTCCGGTTTTAGCCTCAATTTCATAATTATATTCTACTCGATTATAATAAAATTCCACATCATACTTTTTCGTTTCTTCTTCTAAATCTAAATCAATTTCTTTAAACGAAATATCATCTTCGCTAAGTTGAGTATCTTTTATAACTATTTCTTTCACTTGTTCTTTAGAAATAAAAGCACTTTTTAAATAAATAAAGTATCCTAATATTCCTAAAAGAGCTAAAGCACAAAAGCAACTAATTATAATTACAATCCATTTCTTATTTTTCGGCATTTTCATCATCCCTCTATCTATATAATATAAAACTTTAATAAATAATACAATAAATTAATCGTCATATTCATCTAAAAAGCTGTGGTAATTACCATCTTTTTTAGTTCCCAAAACACAATTTAAATTAATATTATCTAAAGCTTTAAAAATATTATAATCGATATCTTGATAAGTATGACGTAATTGATTAATAAGTTTTTTTATTTCCAAACGTTTGCTAGTATCATCTAAATCTTTTTTTGCAGTTACTTTACAAGCACAGTTTAAAAAAGTAAGTTTATTTGTATTTGCCCATGATATAATAGCCTGTTCTTTCACTAAATATAAAGGCCTAATAAGCTCTAAGCCGGCAAAATTATCACTATGCAATTTCGGCATCATAGTTTTAACTTCTGCTCCATAAAACATAGAAAGCAAGGTAGTTTCAATAACATCATCAAAATGATGACCTAAAGCTATTTTATTACAGCCCATTTCTTTGGCTTCATTATATAAATATCCCCTACGCATACGAGCACATAAATAGCAAGGACTTTTAATAGCAATTTTATCCACTACCGCAAATATATCACTTTCAAAAATTTTAATTGGAATATTTAAAAGCTTAGCGTTTGTTAAAATCAAGTCTCTATTTTCTTGCTTATAACCAGGATCCATTACCACATAATAAGCATCAAACTTTATCTTGCCATGTTTTTTTATTTCCTGAATACATTTGGCCAACAAAAAGGAATCTTTACCTCCACTTAGACAAACCATTATTTTATCGTTTTCTTGAATTAATTCATAATCATTAACAGCCCGAATAAATTTACTCCAGATTTCTTTTCGAAACTTTTTGATGATACTTCTTTCTATTTCTTGATATCTTTCCATATTCTCTACTCCTAAGCTATTATTTTTTTAATCTTAAAGCATTAAAGACGACACATAAACTTGATAACATCATCGCTCCACTAGCCAGCATGGGATTAATTTGCAAACCCCAATTTTTAAATAAGCCCATGGCAATCGGAATCATTAAAATATTATAGAAAAAAGCCCAAAATAAATTTTGTTTAATATTTCTTAAGGTTTTTTTACCAATATTTAAAAATTCTAAAATACTCTGAATATTATCATTAGTAATGATGACACTCGCCGAATTAGTCGCAATATCTGTACTACTTTTAAAACTAATTCCTACATCCGCAGTTGTTAAAGAAGGCGCATCATTAATTCCATCACCAACCATGGCTACTTTGTGACCCTGTTTTCTTAAATCTTTAATATATTGGGTTTTATCACGAGGAAGACATCCAGCAACAATGTGCTCAATTCCTAATTCTTGGCCAATAAAGTTTGCTGTTACTTCGTTATCCCCCGAAAGCATAATAACATTTAAATTTTTTCTTTTTAAAGCCTCTATCGTTTTTTTAGCTTCTTGACGAAGAACATCTTTAATACCTATTAAAGCAATAATTTTAGCGTTTTCGGTCACATAGACGATACTATTACCTTCTTGTAAAAGCTCATCTTCATCACTTTGATAAGGATTTTTAATATTCTTTAAAATTTTAGCACTTCCTAGAAGATATTGTTTCTTACCTATTTTCGCCGTCAATCCAACTCCAGCTAATTCTTGATAATCTAAAACTTTTAAATCGGTTTGTTTGTAACTAGCAAAAGCTTGAGAAATAGGATGGGATGAATTTTTTTCAATATTACTTACAATATTTAATAATTTTTGATCACTATAATTTGAGTAATTAAACATTTTACTTATGCTTAACTTACCATTTGTCAATGTTCCGGTTTTATCAAAGACTATCGTATCTAATAAAGAGGCAATTTCCAGGGTTTCACTAGATTTAATTAAAATTCCTTTTTGCAAAGATGTTCCCACCGATACTACCACTGCTAAAGGAGTTGCTAATCCTAAAGCACAGGGACAAGCGACAACGAGCACTGTTACCAAACTAATTAAAGCTTCATTAAATGAAAAGCCCAATAATAAATATACTCCAAATGTTAAAAGAGCAATAAGCATTATACTAGGTACAAAATAAGAACTTACTTTATCAGCAATTCGAGCGATTGGCATTTTCGTATTACTCGCTTCTAAAACTAAATGGACCATTTCCGAAATAGTTGATTTGGGTCCAATTTTCTCCGCTTTGTATTCTACTACACCATCATAATTAATAGCTCCTGCTACTACTTTTTGACCTTTACTTTTTTTGGAAGGCGCAGATTCCCCGGTAATAAAAGATTCATCAAAATGGGCAGACCCCTTAATAACTTCTCCATCAACAGCCACTTTCATTCCAGGTTTTACTATTAAGATATCCCCTACTTTTACTTCATCAATCGTAATTTCTTCTTCTTGCGTTTTGCTTTTTCTTAAAGCTTTCTCAGGTGTCACTTTAACCAATTCTTCAATTGCTTCTTTAGTTTTCTCTTTACTATTTTTATCAATATATCTTCCCAGTTTAATAAAGAAAATTATCATACAAACCGATTCAAAATATAGATTTGTTACGAAACTAGAATGGCCAAAGATTATCAAAAACAAATTACCCAAACTATAACCAAAACTAACGATAACTCCCAAGGTAACTAACGTATCCATATTAGGAGTTTTATTTTTTAAATTTTTAAACCCCGCAGCAATTATATCGCGTCCGTAAATTAAATATACAATGGATAAAATAGCTAAACTAACAGAAAAATTTAGAGGATGATTATGCATATTTAAAAAAGGAATAACTGGTAATTTTATCATGTGTCCCATAGAAATATACATAATAAAAAGTAAAAGAATACCCAAAATTAACAAATAAACTTTACTATGATCTTTTTTATTGTGCTCTTTTTCATCATAAATACCATTGTATTTATAACCTGTAGCATTAACATATTCTGCTAAATCTTCTACCGTTAAATTATCTTCATAGCAAACTAAAGCCTGTCCTAAAACTAAATTAACTGAAGCATCAACAATGCCCTTTTGTTTATTTAAATATTTTTCAATGGCGTTAGAACAAGCTGAACAAGTCATGCCTTCAATATTTAAAATTATTTTCTTCACGTTTAAGCTTCTTTCTCTACTTCGTATCCCAAATTTTCAAGGGTTTGAATAAGCATTGTTCGAGAAATTTCTTCGTTAGCAGTAATTTGCACGCTTCCTTTTTGGTAATTAGCTTTTACCTTTTTAACCCCTTCGATATTTTTTAAAGTATTTTCTACTCTATTTTCACAACCATGACAGACCATACCTTTAACATTTAAAATTATTTTAGTCATTAATTTCCCTCCTTATTTCTTTTATTATAACAGTAATTCCTTTAATTGTGTTATTTATTTAAAATTAAGCTTTTTAAAACTCAACAATAGTTGAGCTTTAATTACTTACTTCTTTGACGAATATAATTACAAATTATTTCTGCAGTCTTTTCTTGACCAATCGAAGCATCAATACATAAATCATAATTTTCGGGATTATTCCATTTTTGATTAGAAATTATTTCATAATAGCTGGCACGATTTTTATCAGATTTAATAATATTTTTCTTTGCTTTATCTTTCGTGTCGCCATACATTTCTCTTACTTTTTCGATTCGATAATCTAAGTTAGCATAAATAAATATTCTTACCAAATTGGGATTATTTCGTAAAACATAATCTGCTGCTCTTCCAACAATAACACAAGAACCACATGAAGCAATCATATTAATTGCTTTTTCTTGCGCTTCAATCGCATACTTCACAGGCGCCGTCGTTAAATATAAATCATGTAGTATATCTTTGCTTTGATTAATATTAGAAACAAATTCTTTATCAAGGCCACTTTCTTTAGCTGCTAAAGAAACCATCTCTTTATAATAATATGGAATATTTAATTTTTGAGCAACAAGCTTTCCAATTGCTTTACCTTGACTACCATGTTCTCTGGCTATTGTAATTATTACACCGGCTTTAGAGTTTTGATAAGCTATTTCATCAGTTACTTTAGTTTCTTTAGATAAATTGCGGAAAAACATTGCTACTAGAATAATCGTTACTATTATTCCCATAATATCGGCAATTGGTGCCGCGATTAAAACGCCTTTTATTCCCATAAATTGTGGTAATATTATTACTAAAGGAATAAAACAAACAATATCTCTAGTAAGAGAAACTATCGTCGCTTTTAAAGGATCCCCAACCGCTTGAAAGAAAATTGAACATAACTTTATCAAGCATGTTAAAGTTACTAACATTAAGAATATTCTAAAAGTTAAAACAGCAAATTCCATATATAATTTTTGGTTAGTACCAAAAATACGAATAATTAAATTTGGCCACAATTCAAAAATAATCGTAAATATTACCCCAATAGTTAAAGCAATAATAACTACCTTTTTAAATGTTTCTTTAACTCTATCAATGTTTTTAGCCCCATAGTTATAACCTAAAATTGGTTGAGCTCCGACAATTAGACCTACGATGATATTTATAACTATTGAGAATACTTTCATAGCTATACCTATAACAGCAATTGGAATGTCCGCTCCATATTTACTTAAAGCGCCATACTTAGCTAACATAATATTGCAAATTAAAGAAATAGCTACAATACTCATTTGGGTAATAAAAGTTGAAACTCCTAATTTAATTACATTTTTAAATATTCCTAAATTAATTTTAAAACTTTCCTTTGTTAATTTAAAAGTTTTAGTTCGCGTAAAATATATAATAGATATAATCAAAGATGCAATCTGACCAATAATAGTAGCATAAGCTGCCCCTTTTATGCCTAAGTTAAAGCCAAAGATAAAAATAGGATCCAAAATAATATTTATTAAAGCTCCTACAGCAGTCGCAGCCATGGAAATTCTTGGGGAACCATCAGCCCTTATCACCGCATTCATACTATTTGCTACCATATAAACCGGAATTGCAGCTAAAATAATAACATAATAGTCGCTAGCTAAACCTATACTTTTCGAGCTAGCTCCAAATAAATAAAGTAAGTTATCTTTAAAAATAAATCCTAAAATTAAGAAAATAATACTAATAATAAAAGTTATTAATATACTATTACCAATTGCTTTGTGAGCATTTTTGGTATCTTTTCTACCCTGACATAAAGATAGATAAGCAGCCGATCCATCCCCAAAAGCCCAAGCAAAAGCCATTGTGATAATCGTTATAGGATATACTACCCCTGTTGCAGCATTACCTAAATATCCTAAACTACTATTGCCAATAAATATTTGATCTACTATATTATATAAAGAACTAATCAGTAAAGATAAAATACAAGGTATGGAAAATTTTAAAAGCAATTTAGATATTTTTTCTTCTCCTAAAAATTTATTATTTTCAGTTTCCATTTTTTTTCCTTTCGTTATCTAAACCATCGTTTTAAGCCAAAAAAAGAACGCAAAAACTTGTGTCAGTTTCTACGCTTTTAAGCTGGGTCGACTTGTTCATTATATTATTTTTTTTCATTTTTTGCAAGCAATTTTAAATAAAGTTGCATTCTTTTTTATTCCAAAATATGATTATCAGTTTACAAGTAATCTAAAGGCAAAATATCCAAAATTTTTTTATGAAGTTACCTGTTTAGACCGTCTGACATTATTCTATACACCCATTTTAAAGACTTTACCATTTGTTTTGCTTCTTTAATATCTTCTCTAGAAACACCAGGATTTAATTTTAAAGGTATTTTTGGTTTTTTTATTTTAGCTATTACTGGTGTAAGATATTTTAATTGTTCAAGAGTATATTTATTAACTGGAATATCAACAATATCAATTCTGTAATTATTTAAACTTACAAAATTGGCTCTAACATATTGCAGAGACATATCACTTCCATTGGATTTTAATATTATTGCTTTTCCGCCCTTCAATTCAATATCTTTATTATTTCTTCTTTCGAAAAACCTAAACGGGCTAGAAAAATAATTAATGCAATAGTGGTGGCAGAATTTATTGCTTCTAAAGAATCGTGGATGGAATAGTAGCCAAACGAGCATTATTAATTATATCTTTTTTGTTGTTAAACAAATAACCAACGGCAGAGATTCTCATCATTACCCCATTACCAATGCTTTTTCCATTTTTCTGATTCAATGCCCATTTTGTAAATCCAGGTGAAAAAATACCTTTGAAATAAGGTGAAAAATCAGGTTTATATATTAAAAAGTTTTTTGCGTATTTTTTCAAATAATACTCGTAATTCCTATCATTTAAAATAGCGTCTAAAATAGTTATAGTTAATATAGTATCATCACTATAGAAACTTTCTTCATTAATTAGTTCTTTAGGATTTAATTTTGAAAAATGTTTAGTTTGTTCGTATTCATATATAGAACCGGCTAAATCTCCTATAACTGCTCCCCACATAGCGTTACCTCTTTTTTATTATTGTCTTTTACAATATCCAATTGTATTTTCTAAACTATTATTTTTTATAAAGCATTATTGTAAAAAGAACAAATGTTTGTTATAATGCTAATGGATACATTTGAAATATCAGATGTTTTCCCTTTCAATTATCCAATGATAAGAGAAAGGTGGTGGTTAATTATGACAAAAAGAGAACTTCCTCTATTTATTATAATTCTGCTATTATTCTTTGTAGTAATCACCTTACTATTTAGATAATAAAAACATCTGATTTCA
>CANRAC010000047.1 GCA_947628495.1 uncultured Bacilli bacterium | reverse complement strand
AATCAAAGTATAAATAGGGTCCAACTATTGAGATTAAAACTTTTTTGATAATATCACCACCTATTTTTATTCTTCCTATATATAATATCATACTTTACAGTGAATTTATATTTATTTTAACTTTTTTATAAATATTTATTTAGGTATGTGGTATACTAACTAATGAAGAATAGAGGTATACATATGAGAAAAATATTTTATAGTGTGATCTTAGGAGCCATATTAATTTTACCAATTAAAGTATTTGCAATAGAAGGAACTGTTAATTTAAAATGTACTCCAACATCAGTATTTGCTGGGGATGCTATCAACTGTACGGTTTCTGCTGATGTTTCCGATGGTTCGGTTAGTGAATTTGCGGCGACGACAAAGTTGTCTGATAATTTAGAATTTGTTAGTGCTTCAACTGTTACCGGTTGGACAGGGACTAGCAATGGCGGAATTTTTAGTTTAAAAACGACTAAAAGTCAAACTGATATATTTGAAATAGCTAATTTTACGGTAAAAATGAAAAATGATTCAACAGGTAGTGGTACGGTTACTTTAAATACTACTAAGTTAGGAGAAGTTACAAATATATCTCCAGCTACCCAAAATATAAATTTATCTACTTCCACTACTGTTACCGATACTAGTGACGGCACTAATGAGGAAGATGTCAATGCGGATATAAAAAATCCGACTACTGGATCCAATATTCCTTTTATGCTAATTGGTGTAGGAGGAATTAGTGCAATTATTGTTTATGAAATAGTTTCGCGTAAGAAAAAAATATACAAAATTTAGAAGCGTAGGTTAGCTTCTTTTTTCTTGTAACCAAATCCTAACCTATGTTAAAATTAATAATAGTAAAGTAGGTGCTATTCATGTTTGGAAATATAATTGATATTGAAGAAAATACAGTAACTTTAGTTAACTTAAAAAAAGAGGCGGAAACAAATCTTTTAAATGTGCATGTAGTCTTTAGTGAAAATGATCGCTTGGTTGTCGGCGAAGTAGTAGGTATTAACAGTGAAATAATTAAAATTTTACTATTAGGTGAAATTAAAAATAATGTATTTACCGCCGGAGTTATTAAAAAACCAAGCTTTAAAACACCAGCTCGCTTGATTTATAAAAGCGAACTAGAATTATTTTTAGGAAGTCAAGATATTGCAAATAAATCTAATCTTTTAATAGGTAAATCAACTACTTATGAAGGTTATTATATTACGACCAAAATCAATGATTTTTTTGACAGTCACTTTGCTATTGTCGGAAATACCGGCTCTGGAAAATCTTGTGGCGTAGCTAGTATTTTGCAAAACATTTTTTATCATAATGATGAGGCTCTTCCTACTAAAGCTCACATTGTTTTATTTGATGCTTATGGCGAATATAATAGAGCTTTTGAAAAAATGAATAGTCTTCCTAATTTAAGATTTAAACATTACACAACTAAAACCGATTTTGGTGATAGTGATATTATCAGTATTCCGGCATATTTTTTAGATGTTGATGATTTAGCACTGTTATTAAATTGTACCGATTCTTCCCAATTACCGATTATTGACCAAGCTTTAAAATTAGTTTATATTTTTACTTCCGAAGATGAACAAGCTCAAGAGTATAAAAATGATATTATAGCTAAAAGTCTCCAAGATATTTTAGCAAGTGGTAAAACATCTACCCAAATAAGAGATCAAATTGTGGCGGTGTTAGCTAAATATAATACCCCAACTTTAAATTTGGATACAATTATCTCTCAACCGGGTTACAATCGGACTATACGTCAATGTTTAAATATTGATGCTCAAGGGAAAATGAATAGTGTCGGTTTAGTTATTGATTTTTTACAAAACTTTTCCAAAGTTGATTTGGAAAGAATAGATACTGCTCCGGATTTTACCTATACTTTAGATGATTTATATTATGCTTTAGAATTTGCTTTAATTGGCGAAGGTATATTAAGTAGTGAAGCGGTATATGAAAAAGCTAATCAGTTAAAAGTTCGTCTTCATGCCATCATAAATAGTAGTAATAAACAATTTTTTGAATTTGACAAAAAAATTGGGAAAGAAGAATATATTCGTGATTTCTTCACCGCTCCGGATGGCGTGCCCGCGCAATTAGTTAATTTAAATTTTAGCTATATCGACGAGCGTTTTGCCAAGGTTCTAACTAAAATATTTGCTAAGTTATTCTTTAATTTTACAACTAGGTTAGAAAAAAGAGCTTCATTTCCTATCCATATAATCATAGAAGAAGCCCATCGCTATGTTCAAAATGATAATGATATAGAATTGTTAGGATACAATATCTTTGATCGAATTACCAAAGAAGGTCGTAAATACGGGGTTATTTTAGGATTCATTACGCAAAGACCTAGTGAATTATCTACAACTTCCTTATCACAATGTTCAAATTTCATAGTCTTTAGAATGTTTCATCCATCTGATATATCCATAATAGCTAATATTTCTTCAAATGTTAGCCAAGAAACTTTAGATAGAATTAAAACGTTACGACCAGGAATGGCTATGGCCTTTGGTACAGCTTTCAAAGTACCTTTAATTGCCAAATTAAATTTACCGGATCCTATGCCGGAAAGTACTAGTATAGATGTTGAAGAAGCTTGGTATTAAAAAAATAAACAATCACGTTTATTTTTTTTGTATTTTGTAAATTTAAAGCTTCCTTTTTGGCAAAGCATCGCTTTGATATCTATTATCTTTTCTTGTTAAACATTTTATAATATTTTAAAGCATTGGCTGAATCATGATTGGCAGAATAAGCAATAGCAGTTTGCTGATAAATATTATAAATATTCTGCGGGTTGCTATATTTACTTGTTTTTTCCAGTTCTAATAATTTATTATAAATTTTTATTTCATTATCATAATCATGGACAATTTTATATATGTTAGCCATTTGAGTTAATCCTTTAACTTGATTTTGATAACTAATTAGAGGATTTTCGGTATATATAGCTTCGCTACAATAATCTTCAAAATAATCTAAAGCTTTATAATATTTTTTTAAATCAAAATAGATTTGGCCTAATTCATAAATTGCTTTGGCACGAAAAGTGACGGTTGTGGCTAAATGTTCAAAAATTTTAATTGCTGCTTCATAATTTTTGGCTTTTTTTTCAATCAAACCACTTACAAATATACTTTCAAAATGATTAGGCAAAATACTTAAAGCTTTTTTTATGCAATATCTTGCATTTTTAAAATCATTAGTTTTTAAATAATCTTTAGCACTACATCTATAGTAGGCCACTTTTTTTAAATCATGTTCAACCATATTATCCCTCTTTCCAGAATATTTTAACATAAAATCATGTACTTTTATAGGTATTTTAGCATACATTAAAGTAAAGGAGGAAAAATAAATGGCTGTTTATAAAGAAATTGTTACTAAAGCTGTAATAGGCAAGGGTAAAAAAACAAGTGTATCTTCTTGTAATATAACACCAGAAATAACTCCTGATACGGTTTTGGGATGTTGGGTTATTAATCATGAATTTAATGGCCGAAATAATGGAGGCTCTGTTAATGTAACCGGTGGTTTTGATGTTAATGTTTGGTATTCTTATGATAATAATACTAAAACAAGTGTAGCTACTGATCATTTTAATTATAGTGAAAATATGAATTTGAAATTAAAAAATGATTCTAAATTAACAAATACTTCCGAAATAATAGTTCGCTCTTTAAAACAACCAACTGTAACGGATGTTAAAATCGAAAATGGTCAAGTTTCAATGAATGTTGAAAAAGAATTGGGTATTGAAATCGTAGGAGATACAATGGTAAAAGTTAGTGTTGAAGAGGATGAAGATGAATATGAAATAATTGAAGATGATGTAACGAAAGAAGATATGGAGAAAATAGATGAAGAGGTAAAAGAAGAATATTTAGACTAGTGTCAACCAATTTATGTTGACACCTCTTTTTATATTTGATATAGTAGTAAAGAAAAAAGAAAAGGAGGAAGAAAAATGGCTGTAAAATTAAGACTTAAAAGAATGGGAGCTAAACAAAAACCATTTTATCGTATAATTGCTGCTGATTCTAGAAGTCCAAGAGACGGTAGATTTATTGAAACAGTTGGAACATATAATCCAATTAAACAACCAGCAGAAATTACGGTAAATGAAGAAAAAATTATGTATTGGCTATCTAATGGTGCTGTTCCAACAGATACTGTTAGAAATATTTTAAGTAAACAAGGAATCATGAAAAAATTTGCTGAATCTAAAAATAAAAGTAAGGAAAGTAAATAATGGGATTAGTAGAGTATACAGAGTTCTTAGTTAAAAGTATTACGAAAGAACCTGATATGGTTAAAGTAAAGAGCTTTGGAAAAGATGAAGAATCAACTATTTTAGAAATCATCGTTCATGATAGTGATTTAGGAGCCATAATTGGTCGTCAAGGCAAAATGGCTAGTGCTATAAGAACAATGGTTCAAGCCTATGCTTATTTAAAAGGAATAAAGAATGTTAAAATAAATATTGATTCTTTTTAATAAGTTCTTTTTTATTTTACATTTTTTAACAAGAAAAAATGTACTAATTAAAAAATAAGTACTAAATATATATATCTTATGATATAATTTATTAGTCTGAGGTGACACAATGACTAAAAGTAATAAAGAGGAATTTTTAAAAATTACTTATGATATAATGAATAATAATA
This sequence comes from uncultured Bacilli bacterium, assembly GCA_947628495.1. Taxonomy (GTDB): domain Bacteria; phylum Bacillota_I; class Bacilli_A; order RF39; family UBA660; genus HGM10766. The sequence continues at coordinate 2,868 of CANRAC010000047.1, read as the reverse complement.
AATTTAGAGAACTTGATAATGAATTACATCATGGTATAACGAGATTTGGCCATTCTTGCCGAGTAGCTAAAGCAACTTATAAGTGTTGTAAATTTTTAAAACTTGATTATAAACAAGCAACTAGAGCAGCCTTATTACATGATTTTTATTTAGATCAAGAATTTGTTTTAGAAAGACCTAAACAAATATTATCAGCACACCCTAATGTTGCTTTAATTAATGCCAAGAAATATTTTGATATTAGTGAAAAAGAAGCTAATATTATTAAATCTCACATGTTTCCTTTAAATAGTTCTACATTACCTAAATATAAAGAAAGTTGGGTTGTAACAGCTGTTGATAAGGGTGTAGCTATTTATGAAATGTATCGTTATAAATTTAAGCTAATCATTAATATCTGGGTTATATTCTTATTTAATATTATAACATTAAACAAATAGAAGATTTTTTCTTCTTTTTTTTCGTTGACAACAACACTAGGGGGGGGGGTATAATAAAGTATATAAGAATAATATATACGGAGGATACCCTCATGAAAGAAAAAAGAATAGAAAAAGAAATAAAAAAAGCCCAGAAAAAAGGAATATATAATCCTAAATTAAAATTAGGAATAGTAGCCCTAATATTAGTAATAGGAACAGTAATAGGAGTATCATATGCGTATTATACATCCAATCCTAGTACAGTATTAAAAATAAATGCAACAGTAAGTAAGAAGATAATGGTAAGAGTAGAAGCAGGAGATCACGGAAAAGTAAATGAACTGGATTTAGCAACAGCACAAACAGATTACGGAATCCAAGCCAGATTTATAGTAACCCCAGAAACTAACTATGAATATAAAGGAGTAAGTTGTAAAGAAACATATAATAGTAGCACAGATGTAACAAGCAAAGTAAATCCGCAGTATTCAAATGGTACTTTAACAATTATGCCAAAAACAAGTAAAGATGTAACATGCACAGTGGAGTTTGCAGAAAAGAAAATAAAAATCACAGTAAATATCAGTGGAAGTGGTGGTACAGTAACTCCAACATCACAGACAGTAAATCACGGATCAGCAGCAACTTTTAATGTTAGCCCATCCCTAGGTTATCAATATAAGAGTGTAAGTTGTAGTAATGGAACTACCCAATATTCAAATAGTAAATTAACAGTTACACCTAGCAGCTGGCAAGATGTTGTATGTACAGTATCCTTCTCACAGAAAACTTTACAAAATATAATAGATTATATAAACAAAAAAGCAAAAAATACTGTGTTAACTTCTGCCGATTTTGCAAAAGGCTGTCCATTAAATGATAGTGATGAATGTAGTGGAGTATACAAAATGGATGATTATAGTAATAGTACAAGTTTAAATTACAATAAGCCAGGAGGAACAAGTTATTACTTCAGGGGAGAAGCAAAAGATAACTACGTCAAATTTGCTAATAATAATTGGCGAATAGTGAGAATCAATGGAGATGGAAGTATAAGATTAGTATTAGATGGTGATATAGGGACAAGTGCATTTAATACTGATCATGATGTAAGAAAATATGTAGGTTACACATATGACAATGGAACACCATGTACAAACTCAAGCCCATGTACCAGTACATATAATAGTAGTGCAACTTTTAAAAATTCAAAGGGAGGAATAAATAGTACCATAAAAACAAAATTAGAGAAATGGTATTATGATAATTTAAGAGCTTATGATAGTTACATAACATATGGAACATATTGTAATGATACATCATATGGAAGTGGAAGTGAAGCAGATAAATTACATTACGGAGCATACGCAAGATTGACAGGTTCTAGTCCAGCTCCTCGACTAACGTGCCCAGACCCAACAGCTGGAACTGGTGCATCATCATCAGATGTTTCTAATGGAAATCATACGTATGGAGGAGTATATAAATTAAAAATAGGATTGTTATCAGCCGATGAAATAGTGCTAGCTGGATATCAACCATCTGGTACAAAAGTAACAGAATCCAATTATCTATATTATACTAATTATTCATATGCTTACTTTTGGAGCTCGTCGCCTACCATTTCAACTGGTGATGATAATAACCGTGTCTTTGACGGCCGCCTATTTTATCGTTATTTGGACAGCTATTTTGTACATGCCTCGTACAGCTTGCGTCCAGTTATCAATTTAAGCACTAAAGGACTGGAAGCCACCGGAAAAGGAGCACAAGACGAACCGTTTGTAATAAGCCAATAGGCTTATTACAAAAAAGGATAAATAAAAACGAAGAAATCCCCAAGCAATGTTTTAGCTAAAGTTTGGACCGAATAAAAAAATGGTATAACATAAGTTTATATAGGAATAAATCTAAATAGTGCTTAATTTTTCTCGTCGCCTAACTATTCATATATAAATATGTTTTAAGTGAAAATGCCGTAAAATTATTGACAATGTATTTTTCTCCATGTATTATAAGCTCAAAAGAGGGTTTTAGTATGGAAGCATTGAAAAAATTTGATCAATTTATTGTAGATACTATTCAAAAGTATAAAAAAGTAACCGAAACAGATTATAATAATTTTATAGAGCTTATTTATGAATTTGAAGAATTTTCTAATATTTATAGTGTAGTATTAAAAAATGAAAAATTACAAAAAGTTGAAAAGACTTTTTATGATGTTAATGAATGCTTAACTTATTTAGATGAAAATGAGACAAATGATTTAACCTTTATTATTGAATTTAGTGCTTTAGAAAATTTGGAGGATATTTTAGAAACAGTTAAGTTAGGACTATTAGATAAAAATATGTTTTCTAAAGAAGAACAATAAATTTCCACCAGCATAGCTGGTGGTTTTTCATTTTCGCCTAAAAGGCTTTACTATTGGCCTCCACTTAAGTGG
>CANRAC010000046.1 GCA_947628495.1 uncultured Bacilli bacterium | reverse complement strand
TCTAGTAAAAATAGCTTGTTATTTGAAGTATATAATAAAGGTCAATTAATTAATCCTGAAAAGTTTTATGAAATGGACTTAAAAACATTAGCTGAATAAGCTTTTTTTCTTTATCTAAAAGGAGGACTTTATGACAAAAAATAATTTAGGCGTAGCTTTAACCGACCAAAGAATTTATCTTTGCTCGGCTAGCGCTATTTATACCGAAGAATTACCAAAGGGTATCATCATGCAAAATAAAATAGCCAAACCCGAAGCTTTTTATCGTTGTATTGCCAAAATATTAAAGAAAAATAAATTAACTGATACCATAATCGGACGCAATATTCATATTTTAAAGTTTCCCCATTACTTTGATAGCGACATAGAATTAATTACTTCTATCTTTGAAAAATTATCTTTTAATAAAATAAAATTTATAGAATATTCCACTTTAATTAATAATGCCACTTCGTTATACATGAGTGAAAGTAGTGCTATATTAACCGTCCAAGATCAAGCGTATTTTTTGGATTATAATATAATGACTGATATTTCTAAAGATATCCAGTATCTTCTTAGATCAAAAATTCAAAATGGGGACTTATTCATATTTGGAGAGTACGATGCTATAAATGATTTAAGAGCAGAATTAGAAAAAAAGTATAATATTAAAGTATTTACATTTCATAATGCCAAACAATATATTATTACTCAATTACAAAGTGAGATAGCTAAATAGCTTTCTTTTTATTTGCTAATAGAGAAAATTGTGCTATAATCTATAACGAAAAAGGTTAGTGGTAAAAAATGACAAAAATAGTTGTTCTAGAGGACGAAAAAAAAGACCAAGGTTTAATTCAAAAGACTCTTGATCCTTTTTATTTTAAATATGGAGAATCCTTATCGATCAAATATTATAACAAATGCACCACTGATTTAATAAAAGAGATAGAAGATTTATCCGAAAGAAAGATATATATTTTAGATATTTGTCTTAATGGAAAAATTACAGGTGTGGATGTAGCTAAAAAAATAAGAGAGATTGACTGGGATAGTGAAATCATTTTTTTAACTAACCATACTAGCTATGAACATAAAGTATATAGTAGTATATTTAAGATATTTCGTTTTATTGAGAAGTTTGATAATATGGAAGAACGCTTAGGTGAATGTATAGCTTTAATATTAAATAAGGAATGTGACAAAGGGATGTTTAAATATAAAAATACCCAAATGAATATAAGCATTTATATGAAAGATATTTTATATATATTACGAGATAAAGATGAAAGAAAATTAATTATAAAAACGACCAATAATATTTTTAAAATAAATAAAACTTTAGAAAATGTTTTAATAGATTTAGATGCAAGATTTAAAAGAGTTCATCGGTCTTGTATAGTTAATACCGAAAGAGTTATAAAGTATGAGTGGGCAAAAGGATATTTTATTTTAGATAATAATGAAAAAGTACCATATTTATCTAAAAAATATAAGGGAGAAGTTGTATGATTTGGGAATTATTAATAAGCTATTTTGTAGTAAATTTAACAATTATGGTTTATGTTTTCAGTTATAAAAGATGTATAAACAAAAAAATAGAAATAAAGCCTTATAAAATAGTGGTTACAATGATCTTAACTGCTATAGTAATGTTCAATAATCTATATAATAGTGAAATTTCAAAGACTATTATATGCTATTTAAGTATAATGGTAGCTTGTAAAGTCTGGATGAATAGACCATTAAAAGAAACAATATATTATTCTGTTGTGTTAAGTATAATTTCTTTAATGATTGAATTGATAAGTAGTAGAATAATGGCTATAGGTTTCGCAGGTTATTTACAAATTAATAAAGATTTTGTGGCTAAAACGGCATTAACAATAGTTATGGGAACTTTATTATATTTTACTATTGCTATTAATATAATTCGTCAGTTAATTGTAAAATTAGAAGAATTTGTTAGAAAAAATTTTCGATATGACGTAGTTTTTATTTTATTGTTAATCTTATCCAATATAATTTTAACTCATTATAATTTAAATTATGGAAATAATTTACTTTATGTTTTAAGTGTAATTGTTGTTTTAATTGTAGCCATATTATTATATTTTTTACTATTAAGTAATTTTAACAAAGAAAAATTAGAGATTAAAAATAAATATTTAAGTGAAAGCGTTAAAAACTATGAAATTATAGCAGATGATTATTCGGAATTAAAACATAATTTAAATGCCGATTTTATGGCTATTAGAAGTGTAGCTAATGAAAAAGCTAAAAAAGTTATTGATGAAAAATTTAAAAAATACAATAAAAGCTATGATTGGACTGTTCATGTAGGGAAGATTCCTAAAGGAATTCAAGGAATAATTTATATAAAGTTATATGAAATAAAAAATCAAAAAATAAATGTCGAAATAAATAGTGAAATTAGTAAAAATATTACTGAGAAAATAACAGCTAAAAATTATGCTTTGCTCTGTGATATTCTGGATGTGACATTAAATAATGCTATTGAAGCTGCCGCTAATAGTAAAGAAAAAGCTCTATATATAAACATGATGGAAAATAATCAAAATTTAAATATTCAAATTTTAAATACATTTGAAAATGTAATTGATTTAGAAAAGATTGGCCATAGACATTATTCTACTAAGCAGAGAAAAAGTGGTATAGGTTTAAATTATATTAATAAAATAAATAATAGAGAAATTAAAATAAAAAAAGAAATAATAAACGATGTATTTATTATTTCTATTTCATTGCCTATAAAATAATTAATTATTTAATTAATGATTTTGGGCATTCTGCTGGTTCATCTGAACACCAGAACCAAGTAAAGTTGTTTGCAGTTTTTGCAAATAATGAACCGATACCTTCTAATACAACTGATAACATAATTTCGCCTCCTTCTTTTTAAATTTGTTTAAATCTATTAAATAACATTTAAACCGTACTTAGATATGTTTTATAATTGTTAAATGGTTGTCCAAAAATCTTATACATCAATGGGTTAACACAAATTGCTTCCCATAAACAGGCAAACATAATAGTGTTTATAAATAAGTGATTTTTAAAAAATAAAGTTAAAAATAAATAAATAATACTAATTAAAACAATAATGCATTTATTTAATAATCTTTTTTTCTTATTTACTAATGGTTTGCTTTTTGTATCAGCAGGAGCAAATAAATAAAATGATATAATAGCAAATATAATAAAACAGTGGACTATTAAATTAGGAATAAAAATATTTTTAGCTAAAATCGGAATACAGGCAAAAACAGGGGTAGTTACTAACCAACATCCTAAGCTATTTTTAGCATGAAAGCCAAAGCCAAAACCTCTTAAAGGCGAAAAAAATGCTAGAAATAAGAGAAACTCTTTAAATACTCCAAAAATAATAGATATTAATATATATATACTCATTTTGGTTAAAGTAATGTAAAAGCCTTCTAAGCCATATTTTAATTCTGCAAGTTTAATTTCATCATAGTTGTTGTTTTTGTTTATAATATTAAGCGAATAAGTTAAAAATTTTTGCTTCATGCCATCACCCTTCTCCCTACGTTTATAATATCAAAAAAATTTGCTTAAATCGTATCAGTTGTCTCAAATAATTGATGCATTGATTTTTAAAAAAGACAAACCACTAAATTTTAGCTAGTAGTTTTTTTAAGACATAAAAATAGTAATTTTAGACAAACTTTAAAACATAATTATAGATATTTGATAAAATTGTCCATGCTGCTCTTTATAAAAAAGGACGAAATTTGTCGACCGAATTTTGTTGAAACTTAAAGGCATAGCAGTTATATTAAAGATGTAGTTTGGAAGTTTGAACTGGAAGGTGAGGTGTGATAGTAATGAGAGGTAAAGTCAAATGGTTTAATGCCGAAAAAGGATTTGGATTTATCAAATATAATGATTTAGAAGATATCTTTGTGCATTATTCAGCAATCATTAAAGATGGTTATAAGACTTTAAAAGAAGGGGACATCGTAGATTTTAAACTTATTGAAACTTCAAAAGGGTTACAAGCACAAGAGGTAACCGAAGTACAATTAACTACTATTTAGTAGTTTTTTTATGAAAGTAATGATATAATTTAATAGGAAGGTGGTATATTAATGAAACTTAATATCCGTGGTGAAAAAATAGATATTACACCAGCTATTAAAGACTATATTGAAAGTAAATTAGAAAGACTAAATCGTTATTTTGAAAATAGTGAAAATCTCGAAGCTAATGTTAAGGTGCGAATTAGAGGTTTAGACCAAATTATTGAAATTACGGTTCCTACAACTCGTTTTACCTTAAGGGCCGAAGAATCTCACAAAGATTTGTATGCGGCGACTGATTTAGTTATTGATAAATTAGAAAGACAAATCAGAAAGAATAAAACTAGATTAAATAATAAATATAAAAATATTGATACAGTAGATTTCATATTTAATTATGAAAGTGATGAAAAAGAAAATGAAGAAAAAATTGTTAAGAGAAAAAATGTGGAATCTAAACCAATGGATGAAGAGGAAGCAATCTTACAAATGGAACTTATAAATCATGACTTTTTTGCTTTTAAAAACATAAAGGAAGAATGTATTTCGGTTGTTTATAAACGAAAAGATGGCCATTATGGGTTAATAAATATGAAATAAAGAGTGAAAACTCTTTTTATTTATGATAGAATACTAGATGGAGGAGTGCATTATGGGATTTTTTAGAAAATTAATTGACTCAGAGTATAAAGAATTAAAAAGGTTTGAAGCGATAGCTGATAAAGTCATGGAATTAGAAGAAGAATATTCTAAATTAACTGATAAAAAGCTACAAGCTAAAACCGAAGAATTTAAAAAGAGATTAGATAAAGGTGAAGAATTAGATGATTTAATTGTTGAAGCTTTTGCCACTGTCAGAGAAGCAGCCTTTAGATTAATTGGCGAGAAGCCTTACTATGTTCAAATTATAGGTGGTCTAGCTATCCATTTTGGTAATATAGCGGAAATGAAAACTGGTGAAGGTAAAACCTTAACAGAAACCATGCCTGCTTATTTAAATGCTTTAACTGGTAAAGGTGTGCATATTATTACCGTTAATGAATTCTTGGCTAAACGTGACTCTGAATGGATGGGCGAAATTTTTAGATTCTTAGGATTAACAGTTGGTCTAAATTTAAGAGAACTTTCCGCTCAAGAGAAAAAAGAAGTATATGATTGTGATATTGTCTACTCGACTAATAATGAAGTTGGTTTTGATTATTTAAGAGACAATATGGTTATTCGCAAAGAAGATAGAGTACAACGACCACTTAACTTCTGTATTGTCGATGAAGTGGACTCTATTTTAATCGATGAAGCACGTACACCTCTTATTATTTCTGGTGGTAAATTTGATGCGAAGAATTTATATGAACAAGCTGATAGAGCTGTTAAATCTTTAAAAGAAGAAGATTACGTTGTTGATGTTAAAACGAAAAACGTATCTTTATCAGAGATTGGTAGTGAAAAGGTTGAAAAAATCTTCAGACTTAAAAATCTATATGATTTAGATAATGCTGTTTTAGTTCATCATATTAATCAAGCTTTAAAAGCTAATTATGGTTTTAAAAAAGATATTGACTATGTAGTGGAAAATGATGCTGTAATTATTGTTGATCAATTTACAGGTCGTTTAATGCATGGTCGTCAATTTAGTGATGGTTTACATCAAGCTTTAGAAGCTAAAGAGCATGTCACGATTAATGAAGAAACTAAAACTTTAGCTACTATAACTTTCCAAAATTTATTTAGAATGTATAATAAGTTATCAGGTATGACAGGTACAGCTAAAACTGAAGAAGAGGAATTTAGAAATATTTATAACATGTACGTTATTCAAATTCCTACTAATAAACCGGTAATTCGTGAAGATTTAGCTGATCTTGTTTATTCCAATGAAAAAGGTAAATATAAAGCTATTATCAAAACTATTAAACAAATTCATGAAACAGGACAACCAATATTAGTTGGTACTATTTCTGTTGAATCCAATGAACATTTAAGTGCTTTACTTAAAAAAGAAGGTTTAAAACACGAAGTTTTAAATGCCAAAAATCACGAACGTGAAGCGGAAATCATAGCAAAAGCAGGACAAAAAGGTGCTATTACCATTGCTACTAACATGGCCGGACGTGGAACCGATATTAAATTAGGTGAAGGTGTTGTTGAACTTGGCGGACTTTGTGTAATTGGGACAGAACGTCATGAATCTCGTCGTATTGATAACCAATTACGTGGTCGTGCTGGTCGTCAAGGTGATCCAGGAATGAGTCAATTCTTTGTCTCTTTTGAAGATGACTTAATGCGTCGTTTTGGTACTGATAAAATTAAAAATATGCTTCAAAGTTTAGGAATAACTGATGATCAAGCTATTCGTTCTAAAACTTTTACGAAAAGTATTGAGTCTGCTCAAAAGAAAGTGGAAGGAAACAACTTTGATAGACGTAAGAATTTGCTTGATTATGATGATATCATGAATGAGCAAAGAGATATTATTTATACAAGGCGTAATGAAATTTTAGATAATGATGATATTCACGCGCGTATTCTAGAAACTTTTAAAATTAACATTTCTAGTTTAATTGAATCTCACATTGAACCAGAAGGCTATTTAACAGATGACGATTTAACGAAAATTACAGATTATTTCAACGTTAATTTAACTAAGAATAATATTGATGTTGAAGATATTAAGGGTAAGTCTAACGAAGAAATTATTGAATACTTATCTGATTTAGTTATTAAAGAATATGAAAATAAAATTAAAGAATTACCAAAAGAAATATCTAATGAATTTGAGCGTGCTATTTCTCTTCGTGTTATCGACGATGCTTGGATTGAGCATATTAGTTCAATGGAACATTTAAGAGAAGCTATCGGTCTTCGTGGTTATGGTCAAACTAATCCATTACAAGCCTATGCTATGGAGGGTTATGAAATATTTGACCGTATGTTAGATAATATAGATGCTAAGATTGCTATCTATATGATGAATGCTGAGGTAAGACAAAACACGGAAAGAAAACAACCAGAGAAAATGCTTGCTAATGATGGTAAAACTAAAGCTAAAGCTACTCCAAAAAGAGTAAAAAAAGTAGGTAGAAATGAACCATGTCCTTGTGGCAGTGGTAAGAAATACAAAAATTGTTGTGGGAAATAATTTAAAATAAGGTTTTACAAGCAATTTAAAAAAATAAAAAATCATTTAAAATTAAAGAAAATGTTAACGAATAAAGTATGTTAACATTTTTTAATTTTTATGTAAAAAGCAAAAAGCGTGTTCCTTCTAACATACAAACGCGATAAAATTGTATGTTAAAAGGAACAAAAGAAAATGAATTTTGAAAGATTTTTGTTTAGAATATCAATAAGTGCATATAAATACAATTTTATATTAAAAGTTCTGCAATATTTGGTGAATTATAAATAAAAAGATTAAAATTATTGATTAAAGATACCGTTTGCGGTATAATCTCTTTGAGAAGGGTGATATCTATGGAATTTATGACTACAAAAGAAGCTGTTCTAAAATGGAATATTAGTGAAAGAAGAATAAGAAAATTATTAAAAGAAGGAAGAATAGAAGGTGCAGTAAAAAACGGAAATAGTTGGAATATCCCAATTGATGCACTAAAACCAGTTGATAAAAGGGTTATAAAACCTGATCATAATGATTTTATTATTAATTTACCAAATAACTTTTTTGA
>CANRAC010000045.1 GCA_947628495.1 uncultured Bacilli bacterium | reverse complement strand
GATAGTATGGATTTGGAAAGAGAAAGAGGCATTACCATTAAATTAAATGCCGTTAGTTTAAAATATAAATATCATAATGAGGACTATCTTTTACACTTAATTGATACTCCTGGTCATGTAGATTTTTCTTATGAAGTTTCCCGTAGTTTGGCGGCCTGCGAAGGAGCGGTTTTAGTAGTTGATGCGGCCCAGGGAATCGAAGCACAGACCTTAGCTAACCTTTATTTAGCCTTAAATAATGATTTAACTATCATACCCGTTATCAATAAAATTGATTTACCTAATGCCGATGTTCCTAAAGTAACGCAAGAACTATGTAATGTTTTAGGTTTTCAAGAAGAAGACATTATTTTATGTAGTGGCAAAACTGGTCAAGGAGTGGATAAACTTTTAGAAGCCATTATCCAAAGAATAAATCCGCCGAAAATCGCTAATAACAGTCCTACCAAAGCTTTAATCTTTGATTCTTATTTTGATGCTTATAGGGGCGTTATTGCTCATGTACGTCTTGTTGATGGTGAACTTAAAGTCCATGATAAAATAAAAATGATGGCTACTGGTTTTGAATGTGAAATAGTGGAACTAGGTATTAATACTCCCAAAGAGGTTAAAAAAGATAAATTAATAAGTGGGGAAGTAGGATGGCTTTCTGGCAGTATTAAAGATATTTCTAAAGTAAGTGTAGGTGACACCATAACTACGGTTAAAAATCCAGCTCAAGAAATGTTACCGGGTTATGAACCGATGAAACCAATGGTCTATTCTGGTCTTTTTCCAATTGAGCCTAATAAATTTGTTCATCTTAAAGAAGCACTCGAAAAATTAAAGTTAAATGACGCTTCTTTAAGTTTTGAACCCGAAACTTCTGATGCTTTAGGCTTTGGTTTTCGTTGTGGATTTTTAGGCCTTTTACATATGGAAATTATCATGAGTCGAATTGAAAGAGAATTTGGCATTGATATTATTGCTACTTCTCCTTCCGTTATCTATGAAGTTCTTTTGACTAATGGAAATAAAATAATGATTGACTCACCTAATAAAATGCCTGATCGTGCTACTATAAATAAAATTAGTGAACCTTACATTAGAACTAATATATTTGTTCCTAGTGATTATATTGGAGCTATTATGGAATTATGTCAAGATAAAAGGGGAATATACGAAAATATGGAGTATATTAACGAAACGAGAGTTAATATTCATTATAAACTGCCTTTATCGGAAATTGTATATGATTTTTTTGATAAACTAAAAAGCTCGACAAAAGGTTATGCATCTTTCGATTATGAATATGTAGGTTATGAACCCAGTGATTTAGTGAAAATGGATATTTTATTAAATGGGGAAGCTGTCGATGCCTTATCAACTATCGTTCATAAAGATTTCGCTTATAATCGCGGCAAAACAATTGTGGAAAATTTAAAAGAATTAATTCCGCGTCAGATGTTTCAAGTGCCAATCCAAGCTTGTATTGGGTCTAAAGTTATTGCTAGAGAAACTATCAGTGCCCTGCGTAAGAATGTTTTAGCTAAATGTTACGGAGGCGATATTACTCGTAAAAGGAAATTATTAGAAAAACAAAAAGAAGGTAAAAAAAGAATGAAAATGGTCGGTAGTGTAGAAATACCTCAAGAAGCCTTTTTAGCGGTCTTAAAGAGCGAAAAGTAATTTACTTTAAGTTTACAAATATTTTAAAAATATTTGTAAACTTTTTTATTATTTAGTAAAATAATAGTGGATAAAGTAGGTGAATTATGAAAAGTGCTTATGTACATATCCCATTTTGTCGCCACATCTGTACTTATTGTGATTTTTGTAAAATGAATTATGAAAAAGAATGGGTAAATAACTATCTAGATACACTCGAAGAAGAAATAATTGAAAAATATAATTCCGAAGAATTAGAAACTTTATATATTGGGGGCGGGACTCCTTCTTGTTTAGATGAACAAGATTTAGAGAAATTATTTAAAATTATCCAAAGATTTAATTTAAAATCTGATTGTGAATTTACTTTTGAATGTAATTTAAATGATATTAATGAAATGTTACTCACTATTTTAAAAGAAAACAAAGTAAATAGATTAAGTATTGGTATTGAATCTTTTGATAAAGATAATCAAAAGTTTATGGAAAGAGAGCATTCTTTTGAAGATGCCCAAGAGATAATTAAACTGGCCCGCAATTTAGGCTTTAACAATATTAGTGTAGATTTGATGTATGCCTTACCAAATGAAACTTTAAGCACTGTGAAAAAAGATCTTGCCAAAATCTTAAAATTAAATGTTGAACATATAAGTACTTATTCTTTAATTTTAGAAGAAAATACGAAAGCATCCATAAATGAAATTCAACCTCTTAATGAAGACGTTGATGCAAAGATGTATGAGTATCTAACTAAAAAACTTAAAAGTGAAGGATATAATCACTATGAAATTAGTAATTTCGCTCGTCCTGGTTATGAATCTAAACATAATTTAACTTATTGGAATAATGAATATTACTACGGTTTTGGTTTAGGTGCGCATGGATATATGCATGGTGTCCGTTACGAAAACACGCGTAGTTTAAATAATTATTTAGAAGGTAAATATGTTTTAGAAGAAAATATTTTATCAAAGCAAGAAATTATGGAAAATGAAGTTATGTTAGGATTAAGAAAAACCGAAGGTCTAAATTTAAGTGAATTTTTTCAAAAGTTTGAACTTAATTTACAAGATGTTTTTCCAATTATGCCTTTACTAAAAAGTAAAGATTTGCTCTATGCGGATGGTTATATTTATATTAATCCTGAAAAATTATACGTTATGAATGAAATATTGCTAAAATTATTTGCTTAACATCTAAATTTAGATGTTTTTTTGTATAGATTAAAAATTAATAGGAAAAATAAATATGGTGATGTCCGTGCGTAAGATAATTTGGAGTTTCATTTTGTTTTTCATTTTTCCTTTAATGACAAGGGCTGATAGTGCTTATTTAACAGCCTTGAGTATCGAAGGTTACTTTTTATCACCAGAATTTGATAAATATAATAATTCCTATAGTGTAGCAATTAATGAAGAAGATACTTCTTTAAATCTCAATTATACTTTAGAAGATAGTAAGGCGACAGTTGATGTAGTTGGCAATGAAAATTTAGTAGATGGCCAAGAAATTAAGATTAATGTCCAAAATAATGCGGAGACGCAAACGTATATTATCTATGTCAATAAAAATACTCCGCAAACTGTTGGGCAAATAGAAAATACGGCCACGGAATTAAACATTCCCCAAAAAATGAATATGAAATTAGTAATCGTCGGTTTAGTTATAATATGGATTGCTCTTGCTTATATATTTAAAAAAATTATTTTCTTTAAATAGGCTATTTAATTAAAAGACATCTAAATTTTATAATAAAATAATTTAGGTGTTTTATTATGCAATATATTGCCCATCGCGGTTATAAAAATAATAGCCGAGAAAATACAATTGAGTCATTTTTAAATGCAATCAATGATCCTTATTTTTGTGGTTTTGAATTAGATATAAGGGAAAGTAAAGATAAAAAAATTGTAGTTATTCATGATGCCTTTTTAGATCGAGTTACTACCAAGACAGGACTAGTTAAAAATAAAAAGGCCAAAACTTTAAAAAAATTAGGAATTCCTTTGTTAGAAGATGTTTTAAAATTACCGACAACTAAAAAAATAGTAATAGAGATTAAAGATTACGAAATGAATTTAGATAATTTAGTAAATATGTTAAATAAATACGCAGATAAAGATATTTATGTTTGGAGTTTTAGCAATAAAGTGATCAAAAAATTAGCCAAGTATCAAAGAACTTTTAAAGTAGGCGTTTTAAACATTGTTATAAATAGTGAAAAAAATTATGATGATTACGATTTTATTGGCATTTATAAAAATATCTTAACCAATGACCTCGCTGCTTATTTTATTTCTCATAATATTGAACTTTTTATCTGGGGTTTAATGGATCATATTTATATTGATGAAAGTTTTAAATATAAGGACAAACTTTACTTGATAGTAAATAAGAAAATATGATATAATCGCCATAGTAGGTGATCACAGTGCCAAAGAATAAAAATGGGAACCAAAATGAAGAGATCGAAATCTTAGATTTAGGCCAAGAAGAAGACAAAAAATCTTCAACTTGGGAAATGGAAGAAGAAAAAGAAAATATTTTTAGACGTTTAAAAGATAAATGGGATGATTTAGAACCACGTACTAGAACAATTATCATTGTCGTCTTTTTATGTGTAGTGGTAATAGCAATTAGTACTGTTCTATTCTTTATCTTAACAAAAGAAGCTCCTGTTAATAATACTAAAAAGCAAGTTATAGTTGCTAAAGATAATTATCGTTATGAAGATGGCGTTTTATATTTTGTGGTAAACAATAAAGATGTTGGTAGTTATAAGTGTCAGAATAAGGATAAAAATTTATGTTATGTAGCTTATGAAGATAATGATGATAACTTTGATGAAACTAAATATGTTACTACTGATAAAACGAGAAGTAAAATAATTAAAAATAAATATGTTTTTGTTTTTGATAACGAAAAAAAATCAGCGAAAAAGGTTAGTTTATATGATATAAAAAATCAAAAAGTAATAGATACTTATAAAACAATTAAAACTTATGCTAACTTAGATGATTTAGTATTTGCCTTAAATGAAGAAAATGAATATGGTATATTAGATTTTACAAGTGGAAAAAAAGCCGATTTAGTTGATTTTACTTATGATTATTTAGGCGTTGTTACCGAAAATAAAGCAAGTAATGATGATACCATTGTGGCTAAAGAAGGTAATGGTTACTATTTAATGGATCTTGATGGTAAAAAAATAACTAGTAATTTAACTGGGGAAATTAAAAATTATAATGCGAAATATGTCAAGACTGTTGATGCTGCGGGAAAATATATTCTGTATGATTATGAAGGTCAAAAAATTACGGAAGATTTAAATTATATTGATTTATTAGATGAATATTATTTAGCTGTTGATAATGAAAATAAATTAAAAATTATGGGATATGATGGTACTAAATATTTAGAAGAAGGATTAGAACTTCACAGTACTGATTATGTTCCAACTATCAAAAAAGATAAAAATAATAAAGAAAAATCTAAAGATTATGCTTATACTTATTCTTTAGAAGATACAAATTTAACTATTAATATTAATAATGATGGTAAAGAGGAAAGTCAAACTATCAATTTACTGGAAGGATTAGTAAGTAAAAATTATAAATTTGTAAGCTATTATAATGGGGCAATCTATTTCTATTCTGATGAAGCCAAGACAACTTTAATAAATTCTTATGTCTGCAATAATCCAAATAAAATTACTAAACCAGAAGATAAATTTACAACTTGCTTTTTAGCTGGGGATACTAATGAACATGATAATGAAACAAATGAAGTTTATCAATCTGCTAGTATTACGCCAATTTATAATAATCGTTATGTATTTATTAAAGATGATAATATTATTAACTTAGTTGATTTAACGGAGGAAAAAGTTAAAGGTACTTATAATGCTATTAATACCTTTAGTGATCCAACTTTAACTGACCCATACATCGCTACACCAACCGAACAATTCGTTATTGCTAAAAATCGTAATAATAAATATGGACTTTTAAAAATGATGCCAACTAGTGTAGTCAGTATCTATAATTTTGAATATGATCGCTTAGAAACACTTCATCAGAATATTTTAGCTAAAAAAGGTGATAAATCTTTCTTACTTGATTATAATGGCAATAAAATAACTTATGAATATACTGGCCAAATTCGTAATTACAGTAAAGAGCATGTTAAAGTTTTAAATAATGGTAAATACTATGTCTTTGATTTTGGCGGCAACTTAATATTTGAAGATGGTTATAAGTATGTTGAACTATATGATGATTTTGTTGGTTTAGTTGATGATGCTAATCATTTAAATGTTGTTGATTATGATGATAACCGAATAATTAAAGATGTTTTAAAATTATCTTCGACTACTTACTATAATGCCAAAGAAGGATATGTCCCAGCCTTCTCCATGCGCAAGGAGGATAATAAACTAATCATTACTGCAGCGACATCCCAAAATACTAAAATCGAAAAAGCTAAAGACTTTGTCTATGATTTAACGACTAAGGCGAGAATTAGTTAGGTGATTTTATGGAACGAAAAAATACTGGAATTTTAGTAATAATTATTGGGCTCTTAGTTATTGTGCTTCCTTTGACCTTTTTAAGTGTTTATTTTAAGTTTACAACTCCTGTTAAAGAAAAAGAAGAACCTATTACTAATGATGTTCCTCAAAAAGAAACAAATGGTAACTCCAAATATCGCAATGGTAAATTGTATTTCTATAATAAAGATAAAGAGTTATTAGGAGAATATGTATGCCAAAAAGATCCGTGTAGTTATGCAACAAGTGAAAATGATGATAAGCTTTATGCTCTAGATTACTTAGAAACTGAGCAAACAGATATCAATGTTTTATTAGATAAATATGCTCTTATTTATGATAATGAGCAAACTCTTTTATGGGATATAGAAAAAAGTGAAGTAGTAAACACTTATAAATCGGTGAAAAATTACAATAATATGATATCTCCGGAAATAGTTTTAGTTAAAAATACGGAGGATAAATGGGGAATTATAAAATTAGGAGAACAAGTAGAAACTATTAGTGATTTTACCTATGATTTTATCGGTTTAATTGATAATTTAGATGAAAATAATCTTCTTAAAACTAATAATTATATTGTAAAAAATGGTAATCTATGGGGAATTATTGATGGGGAAGGCGACTTAATCAGTAATTATTTAGCCGGGGAAATTACTAGCTATAATGATATTTTAATTAGTTTAAAAAATGAAAATATCTACTATTTATATGATTATAATGGTAAAAGAGTAGTTGATGAAAATGGCTTTAATTATCTTTCATTTACCGATAAATATATTAATATTGTTGATAAAAATAATAACTTATATATTTATGATTATATTAACGATAAAAAAATTAGTCCAAATATCAAGTTAGATAATAATGATTATAAAAAGGCTTTTAAAAGTCAACTAAACTATGGAACTAATAAGATAGATTTAACTATTGGAGACAAGACCTATAATTACGATCTTTAAAAAATAGAAATTTTTCTATTTTTTTTTGCCCCAAAAAAAGGAAAACAAATATTTATCTATAATATATCTATTAGAAGAACTTATTGTTCTTAATAGAATGGAGGTGAAAAATGCCAATATTATTTGAACAGCCGACCGAAGCTAAATATGCTTATAAGTTTAGGAAAGACAGTAAATTTATACCTTTAGTAATTGATGACATGTTTTATACTATGTTAAACAATGAAAAAAGAAAACAATATGTTGCCACTTTAATATCTTATTGTACCGATTTAAAATACGAATATATTATGGATAATATTAAATTTATCAAAAATACAATAGATAAAGAAAATTATCACGATAGTAAAAAGACAGTAGATTTAATAGTAAAAATAAACAAAAAAGTTTATAATATAGAAATGAATAATTTTCCTAATATTCAAGCTTTAGAAAGAAATGTTGATTATGCTAACGAAATATATCGCAGTCCAAGACAAAAAGGCAGAGAATATAAATTTCAACAAGTAATCCAAATAAATATATGCAACTTTAAATTTAAAGGAAATAATACGACAATGGAAGAATATTATATTCAAAATGAAAATTATATTTTAACGGATAAAATAAAATTTATATTTATATATCTACCAAATATAAGAGAAAAGTTTTATAATAAATCTAGATTAACAAATATTGAAAAATTAATGTTAACATTTAATGAAGGAAAATATGATAATATAAAAGAAGTAGTGAAAGGAAGTAAAAT